>NZ_JAKUFQ010000020.1:0-71887 GCF_022663475.1 Bacillus cereus group sp. BfR-BA-01382 | reverse complement strand
TAAGTTCCGACCCGCACGAAAGGTGTAACGATTTGGGCACTGTCTCAACCAGAGACTCGGTGAAATTATAGTACCTGTGAAGATGCAGGTTACCCGCGACAGGACGGAAAGACCCCGTGGAGCTTTACTGTAGCCTGATATTGAATTTTGGTACAGTTTGTACAGGATAGGCGGGAGCCATTGAAACCGGAGCGCTAGCTTCGGTGGAGGCGCTGGTGGGATACCGCCCTGACTGTATTGAAATTCTAACCTACGGGTCTTATCGACCCGGGAGACAGTGTCAGGTGGGCAGTTTGACTGGGGCGGTCGCCTCCTAAAGTGTAACGGAGGCGCCCAAAGGTTCCCTCAGAATGGTTGGAAATCATTCGTAGAGTGCAAAGGCATAAGGGAGCTTGACTGCGAGACCTACAAGTCGAGCAGGGACGAAAGTCGGGCTTAGTGATCCGGTGGTTCCGCATGGAAGGGCCATCGCTCAACGGATAAAAGCTACCCCGGGGATAACAGGCTTATCTCCCCCAAGAGTCCACATCGACGGGGAGGTTTGGCACCTCGATGTCGGCTCATCGCATCCTGGGGCTGTAGTCGGTCCCAAGGGTTGGGCTGTTCGCCCATTAAAGCGGTACGCGAGCTGGGTTCAGAACGTCGTGAGACAGTTCGGTCCCTATCCGTCGTGGGCGTAGGAAATTTGAGAGGAGCTGTCCTTAGTACGAGAGGACCGGGATGGACGCACCGCTGGTGTACCAGTTGTTCTGCCAAGGGCATAGCTGGGTAGCTATGTGCGGAAGGGATAAGTGCTGAAAGCATCTAAGCATGAAGCCCCCCTCAAGATGAGATTTCCCATAGCGTAAGCTAGTAAGATCCCTGAAAGATGATCAGGTTGATAGGTTCGAGGTGGAAGCATGGTGACATGTGGAGCTGACGAATACTAATAGATCGAGGACTTAACCATATAATATGTAGCAAATGTTATCTAGTTTTGAAGGAATATGCCTTCATAGTTTGGTGATGATGGCAGAGAGGTCACACCCGTTCCCATACCGAACACGGAAGTTAAGCTCTCTAGCGCCGATGGTAGTTGGGACCTTGTCCCTGTGAGAGTAGGACGTCGCCAAGCAAAAACCTAAGTCGTTTCGACTTAGGTTTTTTTGTGTTTATTTTTATTTACCGAATGTTATAATCTATAAATTTAATAACGCTAAAGACGAAAAAAGAATGAAATAGAGACTTTTAAAATAGGACACATTATTTCTATCATAAGTATATATTTTAAATAATGAGATGCTATAAATAAGTATTCAATAATTACAACAATTACTGCGATAGAAAAAATAAATAGGATAATAGCGTAGTTCTTTCTTTCATGTTTATCCTCCTTAGAAATTAAATCGTTATAATAAAAGTTCTATTGATGTGTAGAATACAAGAGTGTACATATTTTGATTTAAAACATACTGAAGTACTATATAAACGATTATAAGTAAATAGATCTCTAGAAATATATATTCTAATTCCCTTTTCTTCTTGCATATAGTTGCAATTCTTCTTTTGAATATAACTAAAACACGAACGTTATTGACTACTAATAAAAAAACATTCGATTATTTATTGACATCGTTTATGAAATATTGTTAATATAGCCATAGAAACAATAATATAAGACCTCATATAATCGCGGGGATATGGCCTGCAAGTCTCTACCTAACGACCGTTATTCGTTAGACTATGAGGGAAAGTCACTCGGTATTTTTCTATTCACAAGGGATACGTATGCCTGAGTAGAGCGCTTTCTCTCATAGTAAAAGAGAAACTGTTCTATTTCAGGCTTTTTTTATTTGAATCGGGGGGATTCTAATATGAAATCACTAGTTGGAGTCATAATGGGAAGTACGTCAGACTGGGAAACAATGAAATATGCTTGTGACATTTTAGATGAATTAAATATACCGTATGAGAAAAAGGTTGTATCCGCTCATCGGACTCCGGATTATATGTTTGAATATGCAGAGACGGCTCGTGAACGTGGATTGAAGGTTATTATTGCTGGAGCTGGTGGAGCAGCACATTTACCAGGAATGGTTGCAGCGAAGACAAATCTTCCTGTAATTGGAGTTCCAGTTCAATCAAAAGCATTAAACGGCTTAGATTCATTATTATCCATCGTCCAAATGCCAGGAGGCGTTCCAGTTGCAACTGTTGCAATTGGTAAAGCCGGTTCAACGAATGCTGGATTACTTGCTGCACAAATACTTGGATCATTCCATGATGATATACATGATGCATTAGAATTGAGACGAGAATCGATTGAAAAAGATGTGCGCGAAGGTAGTGAGCTAGTATGACGAGAATCATTTTACCTGGAAAAACAATCGGCATTATTGGAGGCGGCCAGCTAGGAAGAATGATGGCATTGGCAGCCAAGGAGATGGGATATAAAATTGCTGTTTTAGATCCTACAAAGCATTCACCATGTGCACAAGTTGCTGATATTGAAATCGTTGCACCGTATGACGATTTAAAGGCAATTCAGCATTTAGCAGAGATAAGTGATGTTGTCACATATGAATTTGAGAATATTGATTATAGATGTTTACAATGGCTTGAAAAACATGCTTACTTGCCACAAGGTAGTCAGTTGTTAAATAAAACGCAAAATCGTTTTACAGAAAAGAATGGAATTGAGAAGGCTGGGTTACCAGTAGCAACGTATAGATTAGTTCAAAATCAAGATCAGCTTACAGAAGCAATTGCTGAGTTATCATTCCCTTCTGTCTTAAAAACGACGACAGGTGGATATGATGGGAAAGGGCAAGTTGTTTTAAGAAGTGAGGCTGATGTTGAGACAGCAAGAAATCTTGTGGATAAAGCAGAGTGTATTTTAGAGAAATGGGTGCCTTTTGAAAAAGAAGTATCTGTTATTGTGATTCGTAGTGTAAGTGGTGAAACGAAAGTGTTTCCAGTAGCGGAAAATATTCATGTAAATAACATTTTGCATGAATCTATCGTTCCAGCTCGTATTACAGAAGAGCTTTCTCAAAAAGCAATTGCTTATGCAAAGGTACTTGCGGATGAATTAAAACTTGTGGGAACACTAGCTGTAGAGATGTTTGCTACAGCTAATGGTGAGATTTACATTAATGAATTAGCACCAAGACCTCACAATTCAGGACACTACACACAGGATGCATGTGAAACGAGCCAATTTGGTCAACATATTCGAGCAATCTGTAATTTACCTCTAGGAGAAACAAATTTGTTAAAACCAGTTGTCATGGTAAACATTTTAGGCGAACATATAGAAGGGGTCCTAAGACAAGTGAATAGACTAACCGGGTGCTATTTACACTTGTATGGAAAAGAAGAAGCAAAAGCACAGCGAAAAATGGGGCATGTTAATATTTTAAATGATAATATTGAAGTTGCTCTAGAAAAAGCGAAGAGTTTGCATATTTGGGACCATCAAGAACAACTGTTGGAGGGAAAAAGATGATTAGTCGTTATACACGCCCTGAAATGGGTGCGATTTGGACGGAAGAGAACAAATTTAAAGCGTGGTTAGAAGTTGAGATTTTAGCTTGTGAAGCATGGGCTGAGCTTGGCGACATTCCAAAAGAAGATGTTAAAAAAATTCGTGAACATGCATCATTTGATATTGATCGTATTTATGAAATTGAAAAAGAAACACGTCATGACGTAGTTGCATTCACTCGTGCTGTATCAGAAACGCCGACATTAGGCGAAGAACGTAAATGGGTTCATTACGGTTTAACATCTACAGACGTAGTAGATACAGCATTATCTTACATCTTAAAACAAGCGAATGAAATCATATTAAAAGACTTAGAGAACTTTGTAAGCATTTTAGCTAACAAAGCGAAAGAGCATAAATACACAATCATGATGGGAAGAACACACGGTGTTCATGCAGAACCAACGACATTTGGTTTAAAACTTGGTCTTTGGTATGAAGAGATGAAACGTAACGTAGAGCGTTTCAAACAAGCTGCTGATACAGTTCGTGTTGGTAAATTATCTGGTGCAGTTGGTACATATGCAAATATCGATCCATTCGTAGAAAAATATGTTTGTGAAAACTTAGGATTAGAAGCAGCACCAATTTCAACACAAACATTGCAACGTGATCGTCACGCACACTACATGTCGACACTTGCATTAATCGCAACATCTATCGAAAAGATGGCAGTTGAGATTCGTGGTTTACAAAAGAGTGAAACACGTGAAGTTGAAGAGGCTTTCGCAAAAGGCCAAAAAGGTTCTTCTGCAATGCCGCATAAACGTAATCCAATTGGTTCTGAAAATATGACTGGTTTAGCTCGTGTTATCCGCGGTTATATGATGACAGCTTATGAGAATGTTCCGTTATGGCATGAGCGTGACATTTCTCACTCTTCAGCAGAACGTGTAATTTTACCAGATGCTACAATCGCATTAAATTACATGTTAAATCGCTTTGGTAATATCGTTAAAAACTTAACTGTATACCCAGAGAATATGAAACGCAATATGACAAGAACATACGGCTTAATTTATTCTCAGCGCGTAATGCTTACACTAATCGACAAAGGTATGGTACGTGAAGAAGCTTATGATATCGTACAGCCTAAAGCGATGGAAGCTTGGGAAACACAAGTACAATTTAAAGAGCTTGTTGAAGCTGATGAGCGTATTACAAGTAAGTTAACACAAGAAGAAATTAATGAATGCTTCAACTATGAGCATCATATGCAACATGTTGATACAATCTTTGAACGCCTTGGATTAAACGAAGCGTAAAATTTCATATGGCACAGAATAGAGTCATTCTGTGCCATTCTTTATAAAAACATTATTCACATTTTTCAAACTACAGGGGGCTTGCGAAATGCAAAAGCTAGAATTGCTGTATGAAGGTAAGGCAAAAAGAATTTATCGTACAGAATCAGCAGATATGGTTTGGGTAGAGTACAAAGATAGTGCGACTGCTTTCAATGGGGAGAAAAAAGAGACGATTACAGGAAAAGGTCGTTTGAACAATGAGATTACAACTTTATTGTTCAGAAAGTTACAAGAAGTAGGAATTAAAACACATTTTGTTGAGAAGTTATCTGAAACAGAACAACTTGTTAAAAAAGTGAGTATTATTCCTTTAGAAGTTGTCACAAGAAATGTAATTGCAGGAAGTCTTTCAAAACGATTAGGAATGGAAGAGGGAACTGTACTTGCAGAACCAATCGTAGAATTTTACTTCAAAGATGATGATTTAGGAGATCCACTTGTAACGGAAGATCATATTCGTGTATTAAACGTTGCATCGCCAGAGCAAGTAAGTGTATTACGAAATATGGCTCTACAAATCAATCAAGTGTTGATTGATCATTTCGCAAGCTGTCGCGTAAGATTAGTAGATTTCAAATTAGAGTTTGGTGTAACGGAAGAAGGAGAAATCATTTTAGCGGATGAAATTTCACCAGATACTTGTCGTTTATGGGATGAAACGAGCAATGAAAAGTTTGATAAAGACGTATTCCGTCGCGATCTTGGAAATTTAACAGATGCTTATGAAGAGATTTTAAAACGTTTAGGGGGAATTTCACATGTATAAAGTTAAGGTATATGTAACATTAAGAGAAAGCGTATTAGATCCACAAGGAACAGCAGTAAAAGGAGCACTTCATAGTCTTTCATTCACAGAAGTACAAGACGTTCGAATCGGAAAGTACATGGAATTAACGATTGATAAATCTGTATCTGATTTAGATAGCAAGGTAAAAGAAATGTGTGAAAAACTATTAGCGAACGTTGTAATGGAAGACTTCCGTTATGAAGTTGAGGAGGTTGTCGCACAGTGAAATTTGCCGTAATAGTATTTCCGGGTTCGAACTGTGATGTCGATATGTTCCATGCAATTAAAGATGAGCTTGGCGAAGAAGTAGATTACGTTTGGCACGATACAGAGAATTTAGATGAATATGATGCAATTCTACTACCAGGTGGATTTTCTTATGGTGACTACTTACGCTGCGGTGCTATTTCTCGCTTTGCTAATGCAATGAAAGCAGTGCAAAAAGCTGCTGAGCAAGGAAAGCCGATTTTAGGTGTATGTAATGGATTCCAGATTCTTGTTGAATCAGGATTACTACCAGGAGCGTTAATGAGAAACGAAAACTTAAAATTTATGTGTCGCACTGTTCAGTTGCGTGTTGAAAATAATGAAACGATGTTTACATCACAATATGAAAAAAATGAAATAATCAATATTCCAATCGCTCATGGTGAGGGGAATTACTATTGTGACGAAGAGACTCTTAAACAATTAGAAGAGAATAATCAAATCGCATTCCGTTACGTAGAAAATCCTAACGGTAGCGTTTCAGATATTGCTGGTATTGTAAACGAAAAAGGAAATGTACTTGGTATGATGCCACATCCAGAGCGTGCTGTAGATGAATTACTTGGCGGTGCTGAAGGGTTAAAAGTCTTTCAATCTATCTTAAAACAGTGGAGGGAAACATATGTCGTTAATGCTTGAACCAAATCCAACACAAATTAAAGAAGAGCGTATATATGCGGAAATGGGGCTAACAGACGAAGAGTTTGCCATGGTTGAAAGGATTTTAGGTCGTCTGCCAAATTATACAGAAACAGGATTATTCTCTGTAATGTGGTCTGAACATTGTAGTTATAAAAATTCAAAACCAGTTCTTCGTAAGTTTCCAACGACAGGTGAGCGTGTTCTGCAAGGACCTGGAGAAGGTGCTGGAATTGTAGATATAGGTGATAATCAAGCAGTTGTATTTAAAATGGAAAGTCATAACCATCCTTCAGCTATTGAACCATATCAAGGAGCTGCAACAGGTGTTGGTGGTATTATTCGTGACGTATTCTCTATGGGAGCACGTCCGGTAGCTCTATTAAACTCACTTCGTTTCGGTGAATTACAGTCACCACGTGTGAAATATTTATTCGAAGAAGTAGTAGCAGGAATTGCAGGATACGGTAACTGCATCGGTATTCCGACTGTTGGCGGCGAGGTACAATTTGATCCATGTTATGAAGGAAATCCACTTGTAAATGCAATGTGCGTAGGTTTGATTAATCATGAAGACATTAAAAAAGGGCAAGCGCACGGTGCTGGTAACACAGTAATGTACGTAGGGGCATCGACTGGTCGTGACGGTATTCACGGTGCAACATTCGCGTCGGAAGAACTATCTGAAAGTTCAGAAGCGAAACGTCCAGCGGTTCAAGTAGGGGATCCATTTATGGAGAAACTTCTTATTGAAGCGTGTTTAGAATTAATTCAATCTGATGCACTTGTTGGAATTCAAGATATGGGTGCGGCTGGTTTAACATCATCTTCTGCAGAAATGGCAAGTAAAGCAGGAATGGGTATTGAAATGTACTTAGATGATGTACCACAGCGTGAAACAGGAATGACACCATATGAAATGATGCTATCTGAATCACAAGAGCGTATGTTAATTGTTGTGAAAAAAGGTAGAGAACAAGAAATAGTAGATTTATTTGAGAAGTATGGTCTTGCAGCAGTTACGATGGGAAAAGTAACAGAAGATAAAATGCTTCGTTTATTCCATAAAGGTGAAAAGGTAGCTGAAGTTCCAGCAGATGCTTTAGCAGAAGAAGCACCAATTTATCATAAGCCATCAAAAGAAGCAGCATACTTTGCTGAATTCCAAGCAATGAAAATGGAAACGCCAAAAGTAGAAAATTATAAAGAAGCGTTATTCGCTCTATTACAGCAACCAACAATTGCAAGTAAAGAGTGGGTATACGATCAATACGATTACCAAGTTCGCACAAGTACAGTTGTGACACCAGGTTCAGATGCTGCAGTTGTACGTGTACGCGGTACAGAAAAAGGATTAGCAATGACGACAGATTGTAACTCTCGCTACATTTATCTAGATCCAGAAATGGGCGGTAAAATTGCAGTAGCAGAGGCAGCGCGAAATATCGTATGTTCTGGCGGGGAGCCACTTGCAATTACAGATTGTTTAAACTTCGGTAACCCAGAAAAACCAGAGATTTTCTGGCAGATTGAGAAATCAGTAGACGGTATGAGTGAAGCTTGTCGCACATTACAAACACCAGTTATCGGTGGAAACGTATCGATGTATAACGAGCGTAGTGGCGAAGCTGTATATCCAACACCAACTGTTGGGATGGTCGGACTTGTACATGACTTAAAACATGTAACAACACAAGAGTTTAAGCAAGCTGGCGATTTAGTTTATGTAATTGGTGAGACGAAAGCTGAGTTTGGCGGAAGTGAATTACAGAAAATGATTCACGGTAAAATCTTCGGGCAATCACCAAGTATCGATTTAGATGTAGAATTAAAACGCCAAAAACAAGTATTAGAAGCAATTCAAGCTGGTCTTGTTCAATCTGCACATGATGTTGCTGAGGGTGGTTTAGCAGTTGCGATTTCAGAAAGTGCAATTGGTGCTAAAGGCTTAGGTGCTACTGTGAAATTAGATGGAGAAGCAACAGCAGCATTATTCGCTGAATCACAGTCTCGCTTCGTGATTACTGTAAAACGTGAAAATAAAGAGGCGTTTGAGAAAGCGGTAGAAGCAATCCAAGTTGGAGAAGTAACAAGTACAAATGAAGTAACAATTTATAATGAAGAAAATGAAGTATTACTTACAGCAAATGTAGATGAAATGAGAAAGGCTTGGAAAGGGGCAATCCCATGCTTGCTGAAATAAAGGGGTTAAACGAAGAATGTGGCGTTTTCGGAATTTGGGGGCATGAAAATGCAGCACAAGTTTCATACTACGGATTGCACAGTTTACAGCACCGTGGACAAGAAGGCGCAGGCATTGTCGTAAATAATGGTGAGAAAATCGTCGGTCACAAGGGGTTAGGTTTAATATCAGAAGTGTTTTCAAGAGGCGAGCTAGAAGGAATAAATGGAAAATCAGCAATCGGACATGTACGATATGCAACAGCTGGTGGAAGTGAAGTTGCTAACGTTCAACCATTGTTGTTCCGTTTTTCTGATCATAGTATGGCGCTAGCTCATAACGGGAATTTAATTAATGCAAAAATGCTTCGCCGTGAATTAGAGGCAGAGGGAAGTATTTTTCAAACAAGTTCAGACACAGAAGTACTTTTACATCTTATTAAACGTAGTACGAAAGACTCTTTAATTGAAAGTGTAAAAGAGGCTCTGAATAAAGTGAAAGGTGCGTTTGCGTATCTTTTACTAACTGGAAATGAAATGATCGTTGCGTTAGATCCAAATGGATTCCGTCCGCTTTCAATTGGAAAGATGGGGGATGCTTACGTTGTAGCATCTGAAACATGTGCTTTTGATGTAGTAGGTGCAACATACATTCGCGATGTAGAACCTGGTGAATTACTTATCATTAATGATGAAGGAATTCACGTAGATCGTTTTACAAACGATGTAGAACATGCGATTTGTAGTATGGAATACATTTACTTTGCACGACCAGATTCTAATATTGCTGGTGTTAACGTTCATGCAGCGCGTAAAAATATGGGAAAACGTTTAGCAGCGGAAGCTCCTATTGAAGCGGATGTTGTTACTGGTGTACCAGACTCTAGTATTTCAGCAGCGATTGGCTATGCGGAGGCAACAGGCATTCCGTATGAATTAGGATTAATTAAAAATCGTTACGTTGGACGTACTTTTATTCAGCCTTCTCAAGAACTGCGTGAGCAAGGGGTTAAGATGAAGCTTTCAGCAGTAAGAGGTGTAGTGGAAGGGAAACGAGTTGTTATGATTGACGATTCTATCGTAAGAGGAACGACAAGTAAACGAATTGTTCGTATGCTTCGTGAAGCTGGAGCGACAGAAGTTCACGTAAGAATCGCTTCACCACCTCTTAAGTATCCATGTTTTTATGGCATTGATATTCAAACGAGAAAAGAATTAATTGCAGCAAATAATACAGTAGAAGAAATCCGTGAAATGATCGGAGCAGATTCTTTAACATTTTTAAGCGAAGATGGATTAGTAGATGCAATTGGGCGTCCATATGAAGGGAAATATGGCGGTCTATGTATGGCTTATTTTAATGGGGACTATCCAACAGCTCTTTATGATTATGAGCAAGAGCTTTTAGAAAGTATGAAATAAGAAAAGTGAAAAAAGCTTCTACTTCTTTTGATGTAGAAGCTAGCTCCTTTCTTAAAATAGCCCGCCCTGGATGGGGAGAAATTAAAAGACGAGGTGTAAATAACGATGGCGAATGCATATAAGCAAGCAGGAGTAGATATTGAAGCTGGATATGAAGCGGTATCTCGCATGAAAAAACACGTACAAACAACTATGAGAAAAGAAGTACTAGGCGGTTTAGGCGGTTTTGGAGGTATGTTTGATCTATCAAAATTTGCATTAGAAGAACCTGTATTAGTATCTGGAACAGATGGCGTGGGAACGAAATTGATGCTCGCTTTTATGGCAGATAAACATGACACAATTGGTATTGATGCAGTAGCAATGTGTGTAAATGATATTGTTGTCCAAGGAGCAGAGCCGCTTTTCTTCCTTGATTATATTGCTTGTGGTAAAGCTGAACCTAGTAAAATTGAAAACATCGTCAAAGGTATATCAGAGGGCTGTCGCCAAGCTGGTTGTGCATTAATCGGTGGAGAAACAGCTGAAATGCCAGGAATGTATTCTACGGAAGAATATGATTTAGCTGGTTTTACAGTTGGGATTGTTGATAAGAAGAAAATTATAACAGGTGAAAAAATTGAAGCTGGTCACGTGTTAATTGGCTTAGCATCTAGCGGTATTCATAGCAATGGTTACTCTTTAGTACGAAAAGTGTTACTAGAAGATGGAGAACTATCTTTAGAGCGTATTTATGGTCGCTTAGAGCTACCTCTTGGTGAAGAATTATTAAAACCAACGAAAATTTATGTCAAACCTATTTTAGAACTATTGAAGAAACATGAAGTATACGGTATGGCGCATATTACAGGTGGCGGATTTATTGAAAATATTCCACGCATGTTGCCAGAAGGAATCGGTGCTGAGATTGAACTAGGATCTTGGAAAATTCAGCCGATCTTTAGTTTACTTCAAGAAGTTGGAAACCTGGAAGAGAAAGACATGTTCAATATTTTTAACATGGGTATTGGTATGGTAGTGGCAGTAAAGGAAGAAGATGCAAAAGATGTTGTTCGTCTTCTTGAAGAACAAGGAGAAACGGCTCGTATTATTGGACGTACTATACAAGGAGCTGGTGTTACTTTTAATGGGGGCACAGCACTATGAGTAGATTAGCGGTTTTTGCTTCTGGAAGCGGATCTAACTTTCAATCTCTCGTTAATGCGGTAGAAGAAAAAAGATTGGATGCAGAAATTAGTTTATTAGTATGTGATAAACCAGAAGCACGCGCTGTTGGTCGGGCACATTATCATCATATTCCGTGTTTTGCTTTTTCAGCGAAAGCATATGAGTCAAAAGAAGCGTTTGAAAAAGAGATATTAAAGAAGCTAGAAGAATATGAAATTGACTATGTTATTTTAGCTGGATATATGCGTTTAATTGGGCCGACGTTACTAGAAGCATACGGCGGGAAGATTATTAATATTCATCCATCATTACTACCGAGCTTTCCGGGTAAAGATGCTGTCGGTCAAGCATTAGAAGCAGGTGTGAAAGTAACTGGAGTAACGATTCATTATGTAGATGCAGGTATGGATACAGGGCCAATTATTGCGCAAGAAGCAGTAGTTGTTTCTGAAGGGGATACGAGAGAAAGCTTACAAAATAAAATTCAACAAGTTGAGCATAAATTATACGTAAATACAGTGAATCAAATTGTTCAGTCTGTGAAAGAATCAACTGTTAACTAACATACAACCAGGGGTGAAAGATAAATGAAAAAGCGTGCATTAGTAAGTGTTTCAGATAAAACAGGAGTAGTAGAATTTGTTAAAGGGTTACTAGAACAAGGGATTGAAGTTATTTCAACAGGTGGTACGAAAAAGTTACTAGAAGCAAACGGCTTACAAGTAATTGGTATTTCTGAAGTAACTGGTTTCCCTGAAATTATGGATGGCCGTGTGAAAACATTACATCCAAATATTCATGGTGGTCTATTAGCAGTTCGTGATAATGAAACACACGTAACACAAATGAATGAATTAGGTATTCAGCCAATTGACTTTGTTGTTGTTAACTTATACCCATTTAAAGAAACAATCGCTAAGCCTGATGTAACATTTGCTGATGCAATTGAAAATATTGATATCGGTGGCCCGACAATGATTCGCTCTGCTGCGAAAAATCATCAATTCGTATCTGTAATTGTAGATCCAGTAGATTATGATGTTGTATTAGCAGAACTAAAAGAGAACGGCGAAGTAATGGATGAAACGAAACGTAAACTAGCAGCGAAAGTATTCCGTCATACAGCAGCATATGATGCGCTAATTTCTAACTATTTAACAGAGCAAATGGGTGAAGAAAGTCCAGAAACATTAACTGTGACATTCGAGAAAAAGCAAGACTTACGTTATGGCGAGAACCCACATCAAAAGGCAACTTTCTATAAAGCGCCATTCGCAGCAACTTCTTCTGTTGCATACGCAGAACAATTACACGGTAAAGAATTATCGTATAACAATATTAATGATGCAGACGCAGCGCTCAGCATCGTAAAAGAATTTACAGAACCAGCAGTAGTAGCAGTAAAACATATGAATCCATGTGGTGTTGGAGTAGGAACTGATATTCACGAAGCATATACTCGTGCTTATGAAGCAGATCCAGTATCAATCTTCGGCGGTATTATTGCAGCAAATCGTGAAATTGATAAAGCTACAGCAGAAAAGTTACACGAAATTTTCTTAGAAATCATTATTGCACCTTCTTTCTCAAAAGAAGCTTTAGAAGTATTGCAAAGTAAGAAAAACTTACGTCTACTAACTGTAAATATTGAAAAAGCGACAAGTGCAAGCAAAAAACTAACTTCTGTACAAGGTGGGCTTCTCGTTCAAGAGGAAGATACGTTATCATTAGATGAAAGTACAATTTCAATTCCAACGAAACGTGAACCTTCAGAGCAAGAATGGAAAGATTTAAAACTAGCTTGGAAAGTTGTAAAGCATGTGAAATCAAATGCAATTGTTTTAGCGAAAGATGATATGACAATTGGTGTCGGTGCAGGACAGATGAACCGTGTAGGTTCTGCAAAAATCGCAATTACACAAGCTGGTGAAAAAGCACAAGGTAGCGCACTTGCATCTGATGCTTTCTTCCCAATGCCAGATACATTAGAAGAAGCAGCAAAAGGAGGAATTACAGCAATCATTCAACCGGGCGGATCAATCCGTGATGAAGATTCTATTAAAGTGGCGGATACGTATGGGATTGCTATGGTGTTCACTGGCGTACGTCATTTCAAACACTAATAGAGGATGTTTAAAAGGTCCGGTCGAGATAACCTTTTAAACTTTTATTGATATGAGAAAGCAAACTAGGAGCATAGCTTCTAGTTTGTACTTATTTAATTATTGGGGGATGAAATATGAATGTTTTAGTAATTGGCCGCGGTGGGCGTGAGCATGCTTTAGCTTGGAAGTTTGCACAATCTGAAAAAGTAGAAAAGGTGTATGTAGCACCAGGTAATGAAGGTATGCGCGATGTTGCAACACCAGTTGATATTGATGAAAATGATTTTGATGCATTAGTTTTATTTGCTAAAGAGAATAAGGTTGAATTAACTTTCGTTGGACCAGAAATTCCACTTATGAATGGAATTGTTGATCGATTTAACGAAGAGGGACTTCGCGTATTTGGTCCGAATAAAGCGGCTGCTGTTATTGAAGGTAGTAAAGCTTTTACGAAAGAATTAATGAAAAAATATGATATTCCAACTGCGGCGTATGAAACTTTTACAGATTATGAAGAAGCAGTACAGTACATTCAAAAAGTTGGTGCACCAATCGTTATTAAAGCTGACGGCCTAGCTGCTGGTAAAGGCGTGACAGTAGCAATGACACTTGAAGAGGCATTACAAGCTGTGAAAGAAATGCTGCAAGATGTGAAATTCGGCGCGGCAAGTAAGAAGGTCGTTATTGAAGAGTTTTTAGATGGACAAGAATTTTCATTAATGGCATTCGTGAATGGAACAACTGTACATCCAATGGTAATCGCCCAAGATCATAAAAGAGCTTTTGATGGTGATAAAGGTCCAAATACGGGCGGAATGGGTGCGTATTCTCCAGTGCCACAAATTCCAGAATCAGCAGTTCAAGAGGCGATAAAAACGGTATTACATCCAACTGCTAAAGTGATGATTGCAGAAAACCGTTCGTTTACAGGCATTTTATACGCAGGTCTTATTTTAACAAATGATGGTCCAAAGGTAATTGAATTTAATGCACGCTTTGGTGATCCTGAAACAGAAGTAGTATTACCTCGCTTAGAAAACGATTTAGTTGATGTATGTAACGCTGTATTAGATGAAAGTGAGCTAACGTTACAATGGTCAGAGGAAGCAGTAATTGGTGTTGTACTTGCTTCGAAAGGATATCCAGAAGCATATAAAAAAGGTGACATTATTAAAGGATTAGATGCACTGCAAGATGCGATTGTTTTCCATTCAGGCACAGCGATGAAGCATGGTGATTTTGTAACAAACGGTGGCCGTGTACTATTTGTTGCTTGCAAGGCGAATAGTTTACAAGAAGCAAAAGATAAAGTATATAAAGAAATCGGTAAAATTGAGAGTGATGGTCTATTTTATCGAAGTGATATAGGATATCGTGCAATTGAGCATAAGATGACGAGAAGTTAATATGTAAAAATCCCGCTGAGGAATCAGCGGGATTTTTTATGCATCTTTATCTTTTTTTAATTTCCCTTTTTGCTTTGCCATTTCTCGAAGTAAATACTCGATGTGTGCATTGACGCTACGAAACTCATCATTTGCCCATTTTTCGATGACTGCGTGTAATTCAGGATCAATACGTAATGGAAAGCTTTTCTTTTTAGCCATAATTACTTATAGCCCTTAGTATAGGCTTCCTGTATTAATAACCGGTTGCGCACCTTTATCTGAAACGATGGCAACTAATAAGTTGTTTACCATATTTGCTTTACGCTCGTCATCAAGTTCCAGTACGCCTTCTTCATCTAACATATGGATTGAATCTTTGGCCATCTTCACAGCACCTTCAACAATTTCTTTTCTAGCAGCTAATACTGCTTTTGCTTGTTGACGTTGTAGCATTGCATGGGCAATTTCTGTTGCGTAAGCTAAATGCGTTAAACGAGTTTCCAATACTTCTACACCAGCAATTTCAAGACGTGCCTCTAACTCACGTTTTAATTCTTCAGAGATTTCTTCAGTATTTCCGCGTAACGTAATGCAAGTTTCATCTTGGAAATTGTCATATGGATATTTTGTTGCGACGTGGCGGATTGCCGTTTCGCTTTGAATTTCTACAAATCGATCGTAATGTTCAACACCGAACATTGCTTTTGCAGAATCAACTACTTTATATACGATAACAGCTGCAATTTCAATCGGATTTCCCTCAACATCGTTTACTTTTAATTTCTTACTATTAAAGTTTTCAACACGTAAAGATACAGTTTGACGGAATGCGAACGGAATCGTTAAAAATAAACCGTTTTGACGAATTGTTCCTAAATAATTACCAAAGAACGTAATAACTTTCGCTTGATTTGGTTGAACAATCCCGATACCCGTAGCGAGAATTGCGGCTAATACAATAGTTAGTGCTGCTCCTATAAAAATTTCTTGTGCAAGGAAAAATACACCGATAGCCGCTAAAATCAAAATTCCAATAATACCGAGAAAACCATTTACATAAAATACTTGTTTCTCTTTCATATGATCGCCTCCTGATATAAAAATGATATCACTTTTATATCATTTTAAGCAAGAGGTATGCACCTAATTTTCTGAATTTTATTGATTGATATCTTTTATATACATTTTAAGCTTAAAAAGGGAATGTACGTTCTGTTTTTATGGTAAAATAAAGAAGACTTAACCGCCCACTGCAGCAGCTAAGTCCCTTTGAGAGCATCTTGCATCGTGACAAATGATTCAAAGCGGTTTTGCCAGGATTATTTCTTCAATCGCTGACTCAATCTCTTTGTCAGAAGCGTCATAACTTCCTTTTGACTTTGGCTTGTCATGAGAGGAAGTTTGATTCACTTCTTCTTTAGCATGTCCTTTTTCAGTAAAATTCATGCTAGGCATTTTAAATGCACCCATATTCATGTATTTTCCAAACTTCCACGCTTCAACAATAGGGCAGAAGCGAACAATTCCCTCTGCAACTTTCATTGCACCAATCCATAGAAAAATGTTAGACCAAGTGCACCATGGCTTGCGTACAAGTTTAGTTGCACTACATCCGAAGAGGACAAGCCCAAGTGTAATTCGAATTAGAGCGTTTATTGTCCCGATGTTTTGCTTCATTAGAAAAACACTCCTTTTTATGAAAATTGAAATAGTAAATACTACTTCTCTTATTAGTATCCCGTGTGATTTTGGGGATATGTAATCCAACATTTGACGTTGAAAAAGATGTTGGAATGGGCGTGTGTGTCAGTAGCTTTTTTTGTTATAATGAAAGAATGCATAAAAAGAAGATGAAATTAAATCATTCTTTTTGAAAAATATTTAAAAAACAAGATGAAAACTAACTGTTATTTTAAACAGAACTATAGATATAACTAGAGAAAAGGAAGGGTGTTTTCATGTACGATATTTCCGGATGGAAACATGTATTTAAGCTTGATCCAAATAAGGAGTTAAGCGATGAACATTTAGAAATGATTTGTGAGTCTGGAACTGATGCGGTTATTGTAGGCGGAAGTGATGGGGTTACAATTGATAACGTATTACACATGCTAGTTAGCATTCGTAGATATGCTGTTCCTTGTGTATTAGAGGTCTCTGATGTAGAAGCAATTACACCAGGATTTGATTTTTATTACATCCCAAGTGTGTTAAATAGCCGAAAAGTAGAATGGGTAACAGGTGTTCATCATGAGGCATTGAAAGAATTTGGGGATATTATGGACTGGGACGAAATTTTTATGGAAGGGTATTGTGTTTTAAATCCAGAAGCGAAAGTAGCCCAGCTTACAGATGCGAAATGTGATTTAACAGAAGATGACGTTATTGCATATGCTCGTTTAGCAGACAAGTTATTACATTTACCGATATTTTATTTAGAATATAGCGGTACGTATGGAGAAGTTGAACTTGTTAAAAATGTAAAAGCAGAATTGAAACAAGCTAAGTTATACTATGGCGGCGGTATTTCTAATGCAGAACAGGCGAAAGAAATGGCACAATATGCTGATACAGTAGTTGTTGGAAATATTATTTATGATGATATAAAATCGGCGTTAAAAACAGTTAAAGCAGTAAAAGGAGAGTAGGTGCAGGCGTATATGAGTATGACAGATAAGTTATTAAACGGTTTAAATCCACAGCAACAAAAAGCGGTACAAACAACGAATGGACCACTTCTATTAATGGCAGGTGCAGGTAGTGGTAAAACACGTGTGTTAACACACCGTATTGCGTATTTGCTTGGTGAAAAAGGTGTAGCACCATGGAATGTATTAGCTATTACCTTCACAAATAAAGCAGCTCGTGAAATGCGCGAGCGTATTGATACACTTGTGGGACCAGAAGCAGAAGATATTTGGATTTCGACGTTCCACTCTATGTGTGTACGTATTTTACGACGTGATATCGATCGTATTGGCATTAATCGTAACTTTACAATCTTAGATTCAGGTGATCAGTTAACGGTAGTCAAAAAAATTATGAAAGAGCGCAATATTGATCCGAAGAAATTTGAGCCGCGCTCTATTTTAGCGGGTATTAGTAATGCGAAAAATGAACTGTTATCTGCGGATAAATATGCAAAAAAAATTACAATGGCTGATCCATATGAAAAATTAACGAGCGATGTATACACAGAGTATCAAAAACGTCTTTTGAAAAATAATTCATTAGACTTTGATGATTTAATTATGACGACGATTCAGCTATTTGAACGTGTTCCAGAAGTATTGGAGTTTTATCAGCGTAAGTTCCAATATATTCACGTTGATGAGTATCAAGATACGAATAAAGCGCAATATCTTCTTGTTAAACATTTGGCAGCGCGTTTTAAAAATCTTTGCGTTGTAGGTGACTCTGACCAGTCTATTTATCGCTGGCGTGGTGCAGATATTTCTAACATTTTGTCATTCGAAAAAGATTATGAGAATGCACAAGTAATTTTGTTAGAACAAAACTATCGTTCGTCACAAAATATTTTAAATGCAGCGAATGCTGTTATTGAAAAAAATACGAATCGTAAACCGAAGAAATTATGGACGGACAATCAAGTTGGGAGCAAAATTTCGTATTATCGTGCTGCAACTGAAAAGGACGAAGCGTATTTTGTTGCGAAAAAAATTCGTGACGATCTTCAAATGGGGAAACGAAAATACACTGATTTTGCAGTACTATATCGTACGAATGCTCAGTCTCGTATGGTCGAGGAGATTTTCCTTAAATCTAACATCCCGTACAAAATTGTCGGGGGTACGAAGTTCTACGACCGTAAAGAGATTAAAGATATTTTGGCGTACTTACGTTTAATCGGTAATCCAGATGATGAAATTAGTTTTGCACGTATTATTAACATGCCAAAGCGTGGTATTGGTGCGACTTCTATTGATAAAATTATTAATTATGGTGTGCAAAACGGAATTTCATTAACTGCTGTATTTGATGAGATTGAGCATGTTGGAGTAAGTGCAAAAATTACAAAGGCAGTAAAAGAATTCGCAAGTTTATTACACAACTGGGTAAATATGCAAGAGTATTTATCTGTTACAGAATTAGTAGAAGAAGTTATTGAAAAAACAGGCTATCGCGATATGTTGAAAAATGAGCGTTCTTTAGAAGCGGAAGGTCGTTTAGAAAACTTAGACGAGTTCTTATCTGTTACGCAAACATTTGAATCTCAAAGCGAAGATAAGAGTCTTGTTGCATTCTTAACAGATTTAGCACTTGTTGCTGATATTGATCGTGTAGATGAAGACCCAACTGCTGGTGAAGAAGTTATCTTAATGACGATGCACTCAGCGAAAGGATTAGAGTTCCCGGTTGTCTTTATTGTTGGTTTAGAGGAAGGGATATTCCCTCATACTCGTTCTCTTATGGAAGAGGATGAAATGCAAGAAGAACGTCGTCTTGCTTATGTAGGTATTACTCGTGCAGAAGAAGAGCTATATTTATCTAATGCGCAAATGCGTACTTTATTTGGTAGAACAAGTATGAACGCTGCGTCTCGCTTCATTACAGAAATCCCGACAGAACTAGTGGAATCATTAAATGAAACAGCGCCGAAGCGTGAAAATTCGTTTGGTGCAAAAGGCAGAACAGCAAGTAGCAGTAAAATGACAACGACAACCACAACACGCTCTCGTTCAGCTTTCGCGCGTCCTGCAGCTAAGACGACAGGCGGTGAGCAAATTGGCTGGGCAGTAGGCGATAAAGCTTCCCACCAAAAATGGGGAATCGGTACAGTTGTAAGTGTAAAAGGTGAAGGTGATGCAAAAGAATTAGATATTGCGTTCCCAAGCCCGATTGGTGTTAAACGTTTGTTAGCAAAATTTGCACCTGTGACGAAACAATAGAAAGGAATGAGGATATGTCAAAAGAGATAGCAAAAAAACGTATAGAAGAACTGCGTGATTTGTTAAATACATTTAATTATCAATATCACGTATTAGACAATCCTTCTGTTTCTGATGCGGAATATGACCGTAATATGCAGGAGCTTATAAAATTAGAAGCAGAGAACCCAGAGTTTATGAGTGAAGATTCTCCCTCCGTTCGCGTTGGGGGAACTATTCTTGATATATTCGAAAAAGTAACACATAAGTCACCAATGTTAAGTTTAGGAAATGCATTTAACGAAGGAGATTTACGTGATTTCGACAGAAGAGTACGTCAAGGAATTGATGATGCGAATGTAAGATATATATGTGAATTAAAAATTGACGGGCTTGCCGTTTCGCTTCATTATGAAAAAGGACGCTTCATTCAAGGGGCGACACGTGGTGATGGTGTAACGGGTGAAGATATTACTCAAAATTTAAAAACGATTAAAGCTATCCCACTTCGTTTAAATGAAGAAGTAACGTTAGAAGCACGAGGCGAAGCTTATATGCCGAAGCGTTCATTTGTTAAACTAAATGAAGAAAAAGAGCAAAATGGAGAAGATGTATTTGCGAATCCGCGTAATGCGGCAGCAGGCTCAATACGTCAACTTGATCCGAAAATTGCAGCGAAGCGTAACTTATCTATGTTTGTGTACGGTCTTGCGAATGTAGAAGAAAAAACAATTCCATCGCACAGTGAATCGCTTGATTTCCTAGGTGAACTCGGATTTAAGACAAATCCAAATCGCCGTACATGTGAAATAATCGAAGAGGTTATAGCTTATGTAGAAGAATGGCAAGAAAAACGTCCGCATCTTGATTATGAGATTGATGGAATCGTTATAAAAGTAGATGATGTTGCTCTTCAAGAAAGTCTAGGAACTACAGCGAAGAGTCCAAGATGGGCGATTGCTTATAAATTCCCGGCTGAAGAAGTTGTAACGAGATTAACAGGCATTGAATTAAGTGTTGGCCGAACAGGGGTTGTAACACCGACTGCAGAGCTAGAGCCAGTGAGAGTTGCTGGTACGATCGTTCGTCGTGCTTCTTTACATAACGAAGATTTAATTCGTGAAAAAGACATTCGAATTGGTGACTACGTTGTTGTGAAGAAGGCTGGAGATATTATTCCTGAAGTTGTGAACGTTATTTTTGATAAGCGTACTGGTGAAGAAGAAGAATACCGCATGCCAACGCATTGCCCAGCATGTGAGAGTGAACTTGTTCGTTTAGAAGAAGAAGTAGCACTTCGATGTATAAATCCAACTTGTCCAGCTCAAATTCGCGAAGGATTAATTCATTTCGTTTCAAGAAATGCAATGAATATTGATGGGCTTGGAGAACGTGTCATTACACAACTTTTTGATGCAGATTATATTCGTACATTTGCTGATTTATATGCATTAACGAAAGAGCAGTTATTACAGTTAGAACGTTTTGGTGAAAAATCAGCAACAAACTTAATACAAGCAATTGAAAATTCTAAAGAAAACTCGTTAGAGCGATTATTATTTGGTCTTGGAATTCGACACGTTGGAGCGAAAGCAGCACGTACATTTGCAGAGCACTTTGAAACGATGGATGAGCTTGTAAAAGCAACAGAAGAAGAACTAAAAGCAATTAATGAAATTGGCGAAAAAATGGCTCAATCTGTTGTGACATATTTTGATAATGAAGATGTATTAGAGTTATTACAGCAGTTTAAAGAGTATGGCGTGAATATGACATACAAAGGTATAAAAATTGCAGATTTACAAAATGTTGAATCTTACTTCGCAGGAAAAACGGTTGTTTTAACAGGTAAGCTAGAAGTTATGGGACGAAGTGAAGCGAAGAAGAAGATTGAGGCATTAGGTGGAAAAGTAACAGGAAGTGTTAGTAAGAGTACAGATTTGGTTGTTGCAGGTGAATCGGCTGGTTCGAAATTAGCACAAGCGGAGAAACATAATGTTGAGGTTTGGAATGAAGAGAGGTTCTTACAAGAGCTAAATAAGTAAGAGGTGCAAACTTACCATGAAAAAAATAGCATTAGCGGTATTAAGCCTTGGCCTACTTGTAAGTGGGTGTAGTGCAGGTGCCGACAAAGATGAAAAAGTGTCTGAGAAATCGGGGAAAGCAAAAGAACAATCAGTTGTCCCAAAATACGCTATGTCGGATGAATATTATAAGACGACTATTCCATTTTATGGTGGAAAGGCACGTGGTTTAGTCGTGCAAGGAGTAAATAATCGTCTTGATATAGATGAATTTGAAACAGGATTAATGCGTATTGCGAAGGAATCATTTAGTACGAAAGATCATTTCTTTAAAGGCGGAGATACTCTAGAGGCTCAATATGTACAAATGCTTGTTAAAAGAAAGCGTACAAATGCTGAACAGAAAGAACTAGAAGATACATTAAAAAAAGATGCAGTTAAATTTCCAAACATAGGATTAAATCCAGCTTTAGGTGAAGGATCCGAAATACTAGAAGAAAAAAACAAAAAAAATCCAATATATATTTCCAATATTTTAGAGCATGATTATTATGTGAAAAACGGCGACAAAGATGAGCGTAGCGGCATTGTAGTTGGATTAGCAATGAATTCAGTGCATTATTATAATGAAGAACATGGTTACCCACGTGAAGCTACAATCTCGAATGAAAAAATGTTAGCTGAAGGGAAAAAAATGGCGCAAGAAGTCTTGAAGTTTATGCATCAAAAAGATCCTGAAACAAAAAACCTTCCGATAACATTTGCAATTTATCGTCAGGCTCCGAAGGCGTCACTTGTGCCAGGTAATTTTGTTTCTTATGCAAATGTTGAAAAAGGTAGTGAAACGGTTGAAGATTGGAAACAAATTAATGAAAAATATTATTTGTTCCCATCAGAGCAAGCGAAAACAGATAATAAACGTGAAGATCTTGCAAGAGTATCCAACTTTAAGGCAAAACTAAGCGATTATTTCCAAGGCGACTATACAGCTGTTATTGGTACGGGTATGTATAGAGATGATGAATTAAGAGAAATGAAGCTTGATATTCCTGTCCAATTTAATGGAAAAGCTGAAATAGTTGGTTTTACACAATATGTGGCAGGGCTTGTTATGGAATACTTCCCGAATTATATGAAAGTACAAGTAACAATTAAATCTGTAGAACGCCCAGAAGCCATTATTATACGTGAAGCAAAACAAGATGAACCACTTGTGAAAATTTTAGATTAAATATGAAGGCTGTTCCTCTAAGGAACAGCTTTTTTTCTTATGCAATTTTGTTATAATTTAAAATGTTGTAAATAATAGGGGTAAGGGGTAAAGCTCATGGAAGAATTAAGTTTTCAAGTCATTATTTTATTAATTGCATTCGGTTTTTTAGCAGCTTTTATTGATTCGGTTGTTGGAGGAGGAGGGTTAATTTCGCTTCCGGCGCTTATGTTTGTTGGCTTATCGCCAGCTTCGGCAATTGCAACGAATAAATTAGCGGCAACGATGGGGACGTTTACGAGTGCGATGTATTTCATTCGATCAGGAAAAGTTGATTTTAAAATTGTAGGAAAGTTAATCCCGTTAACTATTGTTGGAGCTGTTGTAGGCGCTTTAGTAGTAAAATTTATTCCATCGGATATTTTACGCCCATTAGTACTTGTAATGTTGGTATTTATTGCTATTTATATTATTGCAAAAAAGAATTGGGGAAGTGTGTCTACCTATAAGAAGATGACGCAAAGAAAAACATTAATATTTTTCTTTGCTATTTTAATGATAGGATTTTATGATGGATTTTTTGGACCAGGGACAGGGTCGTTTTTAATTTTTGCATTTTTATTAATTGGCTTGGATTTTATTCAAGCGGCAGCATCTGGAAAACTTTTGAACTTTGTTAGTAATATTGTATCTTTAATTACTTTTTTATTTTTAGACATAATTCATTTTGAATACGGTATTATCATGGGATTATCAATGATCTTAGGTGCTTATTTTGGATCGAAGTTTGCGGTTCAAAAAGGTGTTGGATATGTAAGAACTTTATTTTTATTAGTTACTATATTATTGATTGGGAAAAATGTTTTGGAATATACTCATATTTTGTAGATTCATACGCATGTATGAATCTCTTTTTTTATTATATTTTAAAAATTTATTAATTTTTAAAATATAAGTCTAGGAATATTTGAATAAATCTAAATTATCGTGTAGAATAATGTTGTAAAATGTAAACGTTTTTCTAAGGGGAGGCTAAAAAAAATGGTAGTAGCATACAAACATGAGCCATTTACAGATTTTTCAGTGGAGGCTAACAAATTAGCGTTTGAAGAAGGTTTAAAGAAAGTAGAATCTTATCTTGGACAAGACTATCCATTAATTATTGGGGGAGAAAAAATCACTACAGAAGACAAAATTGTTTCTGTAAACCCTGCAAATAAAGAGGAACTTGTTGGTCGTGTTTCAAAAGCAAGCCGTGAGTTAGCTGAAAAAGCAATGCAAGTAGCGGATGAAACATTCCAAACTTGGAGAAAATCAAAGCCAGAAATGCGTGCAGACATTTTATTCCGTGCTGCAGCAATCGTTCGTCGCAGAAAACATGAATTCTCTGCTATTCTTGTAAAAGAAGCAGGTAAGCCATGGAATGAGGCAGATGCTGATACAGCAGAAGCAATCGACTTTATGGAATATTATGGTCGTCAAATGTTAAAATTAAAAGACGGTATTCCAGTAGAAAGCCGTCCAATTGAATATAATCGTTTCTCTTACATTCCATTAGGAGTAGGTGTTATCATTTCTCCTTGGAACTTCCCATTCGCAATTATGGCAGGTATGACAACAGCTGCTTTAGTTTCTGGTAACACAGTATTACTAAAACCAGCTAGTACAACTCCTGTAGTAGCAGCGAAATTTATGGAAGTATTAGAAGAAGCTGGCTTACCAGCTGGCGTAGTAAACTTCGTTCCAGGTAACGGTTCTGAAGTTGGTGACTACTTAGTAGATCATCCTCGTACACGTTTCGTAAGCTTCACGGGATCTCGTGATGTAGGTATCCGTATCTATGAGCGTGCAGCGAAAGTAAACCCAGGACAAATTTGGTTAAAACGTGTTATCGCTGAAATGGGCGGTAAAGATACAATCGTTGTTGATAAAGAAGCAGATCTTGAATTAGCAGCTAAGTCTATCGTTGCATCAGCATTCGGATTCTCAGGACAAAAATGTTCTGCATGTTCTCGTGCAGTAATCCATGAAGATGTATACGATCACGTATTAAATCGTGCTGTTGAATTAACGAAAGAATTAACAGTTGCTAACCCAGCAGTATTAGGTACAAACATGGGTCCTGTTAATGACCAAGCTGCATTTGATAAAGTAATGAGCTATGTTGCAATTGGTAAAGAAGAAGGTAGAATCTTAGCAGGTGGCGAAGGAGACGATTCTAAAGGCTGGTTCATCCAACCAACAATCGTTGCTGACGTTGCAGAAGATGCTCGCTTAATGAAAGAAGAAATCTTCGGACCAGTAGTAGCATTCTGTAAAGCGAAAGACTTCGATCATGCACTTGCAATTGCAAACAATACGGAATACGGTTTAACAGGTGCTGTTATTACTAACAACCGTGACCATATTGAAAAAGCACGCGAAGACTTCCACGTTGGTAACTTATACTTCAACCGTGGATGTACTGGTGCAATCGTAGGTTACCAACCATTCGGTGGCTTTAACATGTCTGGTACAGACTCTAAAGCTGGTGGACCTGATTACTTAGCACTTCACATGCAAGCAAAAACTACTTCTGAAACTTTATAAGAAATAGTAGAGGAGCTCTTCACAGAATGTGAAGAGCTCCTTTTAAAATTGAAATCCTATATATTACCATCGTTCGAAGGGAATGAGCTAAAACCTATTAATAGCGTGATAAACATGTGAACAGAAATAAAATGATGAGAAAAGTTGACTTATTAGTCATATTTTTTAGTATTCATTTTGAGAATTTCCTGTATAATACAATTTGAAAGAAAATCTATGGTTCGACAAGGAACACTCCTTTCAGTTTTGCTCACTGAAAGGAGTGTTTTTTTATGTAGCTAAAAATTCTTGCGTGCTTATTACATTTGCATATACGCCATTTAAACTAGCTAAAATTGTATTGTGAATATAAACAGCTGGTATAGTAGCGTTCTTAAAAGAAAGGTCTTTTGTAGCACAAGCGTCATGTATAACGGTACATTGAAAGCCAAAATCGAATGCAGCCCTTACTGTTGCATCGATACACATATGAGTCATCATCCCGCATACAACGACATGTTCAATATTTAAACGTTTTAATTGCTCTAGAAGATTAGTTTCTCGGAAGCTATTTGGATAATGTTTGACTATAACTGTTTCTTCTCTAAGTGGACGTACGCTTTCATGAATATGTACACCTTCTGTATTAGGTAGGAAAAAAGTAGCGTCATCTTTTATAGCTACGTGTTGGATATGAAAAATAGGTTCGCTGTTTGTTCTAAAGTGTTGTAATAACTGATTAGTATATTCGCTTGCTTCTACTGGATTACGCAATTCCATCTTTCCATTTGGAAAATAATCGTTTTGAATATCGACGAGTAAAAGAGCTGTTTTCATATATTTATCTTCCTCCGAGTTTCATATTCAAATAAATTTATTCAATTTGTAGAGAGGATTCTCCTGTTTAAAAATATGAGGAAGAAGAATTTTAAATAACCTTGAAAGTTACTAATTTTCAGATGAATATTCATCTGAAAATTTTAATAAAGGAATAATTAATATTTTTCTAAAAAATGTATTGACTCTTATTATTCTGAGTTCTATAATGAGAATTAATTAAACGACAATTAAATCGATACATTCTTATCCAGAGAGGTGGAGGGACTGGCCCTACGATACCTCAGCAACGGGTTTTTTAATACCGTGCTAACTCCAGCAAGCCATATAAAGGCTTGGAAGATGAGAAGATGTGAACGAGTACATATAAGTGCTCTCCTTCTTATCTTTATGGTTGATAAGAAGGAGGGCACTTTTTATTTTACCTCGAAAGCTCTACTTTAAGTTTTTACAGCATATAGGAGGGGGAAAAATGATTTCTTTTAACAATGTAAGTAAAGTGTATGAATCAGCTGGGCAATCTGTTCATGCGGTGGAGGATGTAACATTATCAGTTGAGAAAGGCGAAATTTTTGGCATTATCGGTTTTAGTGGAGCTGGAAAGAGTACATTATTACGCTTAGTAAATATGTTAGAGAGACCGACGGCAGGAACGATTTCAATAGATGATAAAGATATTACATCATTATCGACGAAAGAATTACGCAAACTAAGACAAAGAATCGGAATGATTTTTCAAAGCTTTAATTTATTTAATTCAAGAACAGTGTTTGGGAATATTGCTTATCCATTAAAGTTAGCGAAATTGCCAAAGAACGAGATAAAGGAACGAGTGAATGAACTGCTGAGGTTTGTAGGGTTAGAAGATAAAGCAAACTATTATCCAGAACAGCTATCAGGGGGACAAAAGCAGCGTGTTGGTATTGCTAGAGCACTTGCGACATCGCCAGATATTCTTATATGTGATGAGGCAACATCAGCCTTAGATCCAGAAACGACGACAGAAATTCTAAACTTATTAAAGAAAGTAAATCGAGAATACAATTTAACAATTCTTCTTATTACACATGAAATGCATGTTGTGAAAGAAATTTGTCACCGTGTAGCTGTAATGGAGAAGGGAAAAGTTATTGAAGAAGGAAAACTGTTTGATGTTTTCACGCAACCAAAAACAAAGACGACTCAAAACTTTGTACGTTCTGTTATTAATGATCATTTACCAGAAAGTGTTCTAGCGAAAATTCAAAATGGTGGTCAAATTTATCGTCTAACATTTACTGGTGAGGAGACAGGACAGCCGGTACTATCATATATCGCAAAAAACTATAACGTTGATGTAAATGTACTGTACGGAAATATTATTGAACTTCAAAATGTGCTATTTGGAAATCTGCTTGTAGAATTGCAAGGTGAGCAGAGGGAAATTCAAAAAGCATTACAACATCTAAGACTGCAAGTGCAGCTGAAGGAGGTAGAAGCTCATGCGAGTTGATTGGAGTATATTTTGGCCGCGCATACTAGATGCGACGGGAGATACCCTCTTAATGGTAATTGTAACACTTATATTCGCTACAATTCTTGGTATACCTCTAGGTTTACTTTTATATGTAACGAGAAAAGGAAACTTTTTAGAAAATAAATGGGTCTTTTCTATTCTTAACATCATAATTAATACAATTCGTCCGGTACCATTCATTATCTTTTTAGTAGCTTTAAGCCCACTAACAAGAAGCGTTATTGGAACGACGATTGGAACAGCAGCGGCAATTTTCCCGATGACGTTAGTCGCATCAATTGGTATTGCTAGAATGGTTGAAACAAATCTTGTTTCCGTTCCGAAAGGAGTAATTGAAGCAGCGCAAGCAATGGGCGCCTCGCCAATTAGAATCGTTTTTGAAATCCTTGTACCAGAAGCGTTAGCACCATTAATCTTAGGTGTCACGTTTATGACAGTTGGTTTAATTGAATTTTCTGCAGTTGCTGGGCTTGTCGGTGGTGGCGGTCTTGGTGACTTGGCAATGACATATGGTTATCAACGTTTTGATACATCGGTTATGTTCGTAACGGTCGTGTTACTTATCATTCTCGTACAGATAGCTCAAAATTTAGGAAACTACTTTGCGAAAGTCTTGTTACGCAGATCATAAAAAGGAAGAGAGGAAAAGAAAATGAAGAAAATTTTAGCATTTGCATTATCAGCGATTGTAGGAGTCTCAGCATTAAGCGGCTGCTCAAGTGGAGACACGGGTGCAGGAGCGAAAGAAAAAGTAGTTCGCGTCGGTGTAACTGGAACGGATGGAGACGCTTGGGAAATTTTGAAGAAAAAAGCTGAAAAAGAAGGGATTAAAGTTAAACTGATTGAGTTCTCTGATTACACAACGCCAAATAAAGCGTTAGCTGATGGAGATATTGAATTAAACTCATTCCAGCATATTGCTTTCTTAGAGCAATTTAAAAAAGAGCATAAGTTAGATATTACAGCTGTTGGTACAACGCAAATTGCACCAATGGGTTTATACTCTGAAAAATATAAGAAAGCAAATGAAATCCCAGATGGTTCAGAAATTGCAATTCCAAACGATCCAACGAACCAAGCACGTGCATTAAAACTTCTTGATGCAGCTGGGTTATTAAAGCTTAAAAAAGATTTTGGCTTATTTGGAGATCCAAGCGGCATTGCTGAAAATCCGAAGAAATTAAAAATCACGCCGGTTATCGCACAGCAAACACCTCGTGTATTAAAAGATGTAGCAGCTTCAGTTATTAATAACGGTGTTGCTGGTCAAGCTGGATTAGATCCAGCGAAGGATCCTATTTTCTTAGAAGATCCAAAGAATGAAAATGCGAAGCCTTATATTAATATTTTCGCAGCTCGTACGAAAGATAAAGATGATCCAACACTGAAAAAAGTAATTGAATTATATCATTCAAAAGAAGTAACAGATGCAATTAAGAAAGAAACAAATGATGGTTCAATTTCAGTTGACCTTTCACTTGAGGAGCTTGAAAAAATCGTAAAATAATGATTGGGTTTAATGGACTAACAGAAGGAACCCCTCCGCTGTTAGTTCGTTCAACATATAATCTACTTAACAAACGAACCCTAATTCTGTACCTTCCAATTTTGTATAACGTAGAATCCAATGTTTGTTAAGTAGAGTAATGGATCAGGAGTTTTCCTGGTCTTTTTTTATGAATGAAAGTAGATAGCGAACAGTAAGGTAATCCAAATTATAATGGGATAAGAAAATAAGCTGAAAAGGAGTGTAATTACGAATTGCTTTTGATGAATTAAGTGTTTTTTTGGTAAAAAAAAGAAAATAGAAAAGAGAGTAATGAAAAATGCTGATATTACGCCGGGGTTATAGGAGCGATAAATGAAAAACAAAATAATATGTTGAACAGAGTTAAAGAAGATGGCCCCTTGTATAAAAATAATCCAGCATATAGAAGACAAGAAGTTAAGTTGATATAGAAAGACGATAAGTAATACAAAGATTGTTAATACGGAAATGGCAATGAAGAATTGTTGGCTAGTTATAATACGGATTGAAAATTGATTAGCAAGATATTGTGGCATTTGGAAAGCTTCTTCAAGGTTATGAATGAAAAATAATAAGGGAATGATCCAGAGTATAGTAGTGGAATGCTTTTTCATCAACTTACATCACTCCAATAAAGTATAGAAAGCCTAAAAAAGGCCCTCTATACAGAGATAGTTATTCAATTATGATATTTTTTAAATTAACATCATGATGCTCTCGTTCTTTCGGATAAGCAGCTAGTTCCTCTTGTAAAATATTTAATATTTGCTTAGCTGATTGCTGGATTGGATTAGGTAGCTCTTCTAATATATGCATCCCGACTTTTACTTTTGTACGAATTACCCTTCGTAGTAATTCCTCATGCATGTACTACACCTCCAAAGCGAATATTTAGTACATCTTCTTCAAATTTTGCTCCTTGAATAGAAAGGTGTGTTAATGTTTTGGGTAACGTGATGTTCCGTTTAACAGAACCGGCTCGAATAATAAGTTCATCACCTTTTTGATTTAATGAAAGTTCACTTTTATTTGAGAAGGGAATAGAAAGAATGAAAATATAATCATCGCCATCTTTTTTTACATATTGTGTGCGGCCGTTAAATTTCACTTCAGTAGGACAATGATCAGTTTTAAATAAAGCATCTCCTACACGCCCTAACATAGGTAAACCAACAACTTCTTGTTCAAACATTGGAGCTTCGTAAATAGGAAGCGGCTGAAAACTATCTTGAATTAATGTTTTATATTTTTTTTGAGTATCTTTCCATGCTTGAAAATAAGGATCGGTGACAGTGTTAGGGATGACGCGGTTAATCATAATGGCATCTACGTTATAATCGTATAAATTTAAATAAGTAAAGCTACGCTGAGCTTCTTTAATGACCATTTTTTCGGGATTTACAACGATGCGGATACTTGTTATTTCTCGGTTTGATAAAATATCTCTCATTTCTCCGAGCTGTTCAAGTGTATTCGTTAATTCGTCCATAATATCATCGTTTGGAAGAGGAACACCAAGAAGTGGTTGAGCTACAGGGCGAACAACTTTTAAAACTTTTCTTTTAATAGGAAAGAGTTTTTCCATCCACCAGCTGAGCATGTCTGGAAAGCTGAGCATTGCTAATGTTTCTCCTGTTGGAGCACAATCAATGATAATAACATCATATGTGTTTTGTTTATAATAATCGAGTACGCGAAGTAAGCTAATTAAATCTTCCATACCAGGAAACATCGTTAACTCTTCTGTTGTAATATCATCAGCTGCTTTGGAAGTGAAGAGTAGCGTAATATATTTCTGTAATTTCCCCCAGCCTTTTTCCATCTCATAAATCGTATTAATTTCTTGTGCCCACAAATTTTCACGAATTTCTAATGGCTCAGAAGATAGCTTTATACCAAATGAATCTCCTAAACTATGAGCAGGATCTGTACTCATTACTAATGTTTTTAATCCTTGTTTTGCGCTTTGAAGCGCTGTTGCTGCTGAAATGCTAGTTTTTCCTACGCCGCCTTTACCTGTATACAAAATAATTCTCATTATTCTATCCCCTTTGTTTCGAGTATCGAATATTACGAGTATCGAAATAAAATATTGAATAAAAACCCAACTAGGGTTTTATTCAATCGGAATGTTTTTCATTTTAGGTGTAGAAACCTTTTCTTCTGTTTTTTGCTGTGACGTAGCGATGTGATTCATGATCTTTTGGAAGATTTGTAGTAAGAATGCTTTTTCTTCTTCTGATAATGCTTCTGTCACTAGGTTAAAGTAATGGGCTGCATTTTGTTTTACTTCTTGGACGAGCATTACGCCGTTTTCTGTTAAACGAATTAATACAATGCGTCGGTCGTTTTCATCACGGTACCTTTCAATATATCCCTTTTTTACGAGGCGATTTACAACACCTGTCGTTGTACTCATCGGTATATCAAGAAGGTCAGCAATTTTTGTCATTGTAATATCTGTATTTCGCTCCATCCAAAGTAAACAAAATACTTCTGTTTTAGAAAGTGTTAAATCTAGGCTTACCCATTCTTCAGGATAGAAAAGTTTCTTGGCGTTATCTAGCAGTAAGTCTAAAAAATGTTCATATTGCAACAATTAATTCCACTCCCGTATATTTCGAGGTTCGTAATATTTATTTTTATTTTATGTAGAATAGAAATAATTGTCAATGTTTTTAATTGATTTTTCAGATTAAAAAGAAAACTATCTTTAAAATAGTATTCTTTTATGATAGATTTATAAATATAAAACTAGAATTTACATAAAAATCCATCATGGTAAATATACTTATCTATAATGGGTATACAGCTAACGAGGGGGAGAACGATGAGAAGACGTAATACGCAAGCGTTCACATTTTTAGCATGGACTTCATTTGTTTGTGCGCTTTCAGGTATGCTAATTGGGATTTATACGTTAGATGAAACGCTTAGTGTAAAAGGATACTATTTAATTGGAACACTATTTTTAACGATGTCTTGTTTTGTGTTACAAAAAACAATTCGTGATAATGAAGAAGATAACGAGAGATTTCCGAAAAATAAACCGTTAGATAAAGAGTAAATTGTAAAGAAAGGCATTTGCCTTTCTTTTTTTATGTAAAAATGGCGTAAGTGCCGTGTGTTGACTTGCTTGAAGTACTGAAAATTTGGTATCATCAATAGTATTGTAGATTGAACGATATATTATGGAGGTGGCCTAGCCGTGTCAAGAATTTCCGTTGAGAATGTAAAGCACGTAGCACATTTAGCACGTCTTGCAATTACTGATCAAGAAGCTGAAAAATTTCAAAAACAACTAGATGCAATTGTTACATTTGCAGAACAGTTAAATGAATTAGATACAACAGATGTAAAACCAACAACTCATGTATTAACTATGAAAAATGTTATGCGTGAAGATGTACCAGAAAAAGGTTTACCAGTCGAAGAAGTATTAAAAAATGCACCGGATCACAAAGATAATCAAATCCGTGTTCCAGCAGTATTAGAATAGAGGAGGGGAATTTCGATGTCATTATTTGATCATTCAGTATCAGAGTTACATAAGAAATTAAACAACAAAGAAATTTCCGTTACGGATTTAGTAGAAGAATCTTACAAACGTATTGCGGATGTTGAAGATAACGTAAAAGCTTTTCTTACATTAGATGAAGAAAATGCACGCGCAAAAGCGAAAGAATTAGATGCAAAAATCGGCGCTGAAGATAATGGTTTATTATTCGGTATGCCGATTGGTGTAAAAGATAACATTGTAACTAACGGCCTTCGTACAACTTGTGCGAGTAAAATGTTAGCAAACTTCGATCCAATTTATGATGCGACAGTTGTGCAAAAGCTAAAAGCTGCTGGCACGATTACAATCGGTAAATTAAACATGGACGAGTTTGCAATGGGTTCTTCAAATGAAAACTCAGGATTCTACGCTACGAAAAACCCATGGAACTTAGATTACGTTCCGGGCGGATCTAGTGGTGGTTCTGCAGCAGCTGTAGCAGCGGGAGAAGTACTATTCTCTCTAGGTTCTGATACGGGTGGTTCTATCCGTCAGCCGGCTGCATATTGCGGTGTTGTAGGTTTAAAACCAACTTACGGACGCGTATCTCGTTACGGATTAGTAGCATTCGCATCTTCACTTGACCAAATCGGACCGATTACACGTACAGTAGAAGACAATGCATACTTATTACAAGCTATTTCAGGTATTGACCGCATGGATGCAACTTCTGCAAATGTTGAAGTTGGAAACTATTTAGCTGGTTTAACAGGCGATGTTAAAGGTTTACGCATTGCTGTACCGAAAGAATACTTAGGCGAAGGTGTTGGCGAAGAAGCTCGTGAGTCAGTACTAGCTGCTTTAAAAGTATTAGAAGGTATGGGCGCAACTTGGGAGGAAGTATCTCTTCCGCACTCTAAATACGCTCTAGCAACGTATTACTTATTATCTTCTTCTGAAGCATCTGCTAACCTTTCACGCTTTGATGGCGTGCGTTACGGTGTTCGTTCTGATAATGTAAATAACTTATTAGATCTTTACAAAAACACACGTAGTGAAGGTTTCGGTGATGAAGTTAAACGTCGTATTATGCTTGGTACATTTGCCCTTAGCTCTGGTTACTATGATGCATATTACAAAAAAGCACAACAAGTACGTACATTAATTAAAAATGACTTTGAAAATGTATTTGCTAACTATGATGTTATTATTGGACCAACAACACCAACTCCGGCATTTAAAGTTGGAGAAAAAGTTGACGACCCAATGACAATGTATGCAAATGACATTTTAACAATCCCAGTAAACTTAGCGGGTGTTCCAGCGATTTCAGTTCCATGTGGATTCGGTGCTAACAACATGCCACTTGGTCTACAAATCATTGGTAAACACTTCGATGAAGCGACAATTTACCGCGTTGCACATGCGTTTGAGCAAGCAACAGACTATCATACAAAAAAAGCAAGTCTGTAAGGAGGCGAGCATAGATGAATTTAGAAACAATTATTGGTTTAGAGGTTCACGTTGAGTTAAAAACAAATTCGAAAATTTTCTCTGCGAGTCCAACAGAATTCGGAGCGGAGCCAAATACACAAACAAGTGTAATTGACTTAGGATACCCAGGGGTACTTCCTACTTTAAATAAAGAAGCAGTTAACTTTGCAATGAAAGCTGCAATGGCATTAAACTGTGAGATCGCAACGGAAACGAAGTTCGACCGTAAAAACTATTTCTATCCAGATAATCCGAAAGCTTACCAAATTTCTCAATTTGATAAGCCAATTGGTGAAAATGGTTGGATTGAAATCGAAGTAGACGGTAAAAAGAAACGTATCGGTATTACACGTCTTCATTTAGAAGAAGATGCTGGTAAATCAACGCATACAGCTGATGGTTCATTAGTAGACTACAACCGTCAAGGTATGCCTTTAATCGAGATCGTATCTGAGCCAGATATGCGTACGCCAGAAGAAGCATATGCATACTTAGAGAAGTTAAAATCAATCATTCAATATACTGGTGTATCTGATTGTAAGATGGAAGAAGGTTCTCTGCGTTGTGATGCGAACATTTCTCTTCGTCCAGTTGGACAAGAGAAGTTTGGTACAAAAGCGGAACTGAAAAACTTAAACTCATTCACTTACGTACAAAAAGGTCTTGAGCACGAGCAAGTGCGCCAAGAAAAAGAACTGTTATCTGGTGGTATCATCCAACAAGAAACACGTCGTTATGATGAAGCAACGAAGAAAACAATCTTAATGCGTGTGAAAGAAGGATCTGACGATTACCGTTACTTCCCGGAGCCAGACTTAGTTGAACTTTACATCGACGATGAGTGGAAAGAAGCAGTTCGAGCTTCTATTCCAGAACTTCCAGATGCGCGTAAAGCTCGCTACGTTGCAGAAATTGGCTTACCAGCTTATGATGCACACGTATTAACATTAACGAAAGAAATGTCTGATTTCTTTGAAGCGACTGTTGCAGACGGTGCTGATGCGAAATTAACATCGAACTGGTTAATGGGTGAAGTACTTGCATACTTAAACAAACAACAAAAAGAATTAAAAGACGTTGCATTAACGCCTGCTGGTTTATCTAAAATGGTTCAATTAATTGAAAAAGGTACAATTTCTTCTAAAATTGCGAAGAAAGTATTTAATGAATTAATCGAAAAAGGTGGAGACCCAGAAGAAATCGTTAAAGCGAAAGGTCTTGTTCAAATTTCTGACGAGGGTACACTTCGTAAAGTTGTAACAGAAATTCTTGATAATAATGGGCAATCTATCGAAGACTTTAAAAACGGTAAAGACCGTGCAATTGGGTTCTTAGTTGGTCAAATTATGAAAGCTACAAAAGGACAAGCAAATCCACCGCTTGTTAACAAAATCTTACTTGAAGAGATTAATAAGCGATAATAGTAGTGACTTTTAAAGATTAAGCAGAAAAACACCCGTACATGGGTGTTTTTCTAGGTTAATCAAACGTTTGTTTAAATGAGACAAAATCGTTTAAACAAACGTTTGATTAACTGTCAAAAGTGGAAAAATGTTTGTATAGCAACTATGGTATGATAGTTGCAAAAAGGTGGGAATAATGATAAATCTAAACATAGAGGTTTTTTTTCATCTCATGAAATAATAGATAGTTATTATTCGTTATATGTAAATTTTTATGGAAGAATGGATAGAAATAAAGTGAAACTTTAATCAGTGGGAGGTTCATCCAAAGCTGATTATTAGCCCACACCAATCGGGCATTTACTGCCCACAAATAGCGGGATAAATTTTTTGGTCAAATAAAACAAAACCATTGAAATGAATATTTACTTTTGATGGACTACACGAATCGGGTTCTTACTGCCTGTTTGAGCGGGATAAAAGAAGGATAGCAAGATGAGAGGAGGTAGGCATGGGAATACTGAATAGAAGTTCGGTATGTTCTTTTTCGATGCATAAAGAAATTTCCTGTGCTAATAAATGATGAAGCGAGCAAGAATTATTTATAATCCTACTTCTGGGCGTGAGCTATTTAAGAAGAGCTTACCAGAAGTATTACAAAAATTAGAACAAGCTGGCTATGAGACATCTTGTCATGCGACAACGGGTCCTGGAGACGCTACTGTGGCGGCGAGGCAAGCTGCGGATCGTAAGTTTGATGTTGTTATTGCCGCTGGTGGCGACGGTACATTAAATGAAGTAGTAAACGGTTTAGTTGGACATGAATTCCGCCCGAAATTTGGAATTATTCCAGTTGGAACGACAAATGACTTTGCACGTGCGATTGGTGTACCTCGTTCTATTGAAGAGGCAGCAGATATTATTTGCGAAGGAAAAACAGTGCCATTAGACCTCGGTAGAGCGAACGATACATATTTTATTAACATCGCTGGTGGCGGTCGTATTACAGAATTAACATACGAAGTACCGAGTAAGTTAAAGACAGTATTAGGACAACTTGCTTATTACCTAAAAGGTATCGAGATGTTACCATCATTGCATCCGACATATGTTGAAATTGAGTATGATGGAAAGTTACTACAAGAAGAAATTACGATGTTTTTAATTACGAATACTCGTTCAGTAGGTGGATTTGAAAAGGTAGCACCGTATGCATCTATTAACGATGGGTTATTTGACCTATTAGTACTGAAAAAAGGTTCTATCGCTGATTTAATTAAAGCAGCAACACAAGCACAACGTGGTGAACATATTAATAATCCAAAAGTGTTATATACACAAGCGAACCGAATTAAAGTACATTCACCAGATAAACTAATGATTAATTTAGATGGTGAGTATGGTGGAGATGCACCGATGGAATTTGAAAATATATATCATTGTTTAGAACTATTTGTTCCTGAACATCAAGAGGATGCCTTGTAAAGGCATCCTTTTTTACTTTGTTAAAATGAATTGTAAATTGGGAGTTAGTTTGATTTTTATGGTATTTTTACAATTCTTTTATTTTACATCCATATTTTATTGATACACTGGAGGAGATAAGAAACGAGAGGTAGGATGCTATGGAGAAGGTAAAAGCAATACTATTTGATAAAGATGGGACATTAATGGATTTTCATTCAATTTGGATAAAAGTAGCTGAAGAACTTGTAGCTGAATGTATAAGTTTATATCATTTACCAAGTACAATAGGGCAGACCTTATTAGAAGAGATTGGTGTAGAGGGAGCATTTGTTAATCCGAGGAGTGCAATAGCTGCTGGAACAAGCCTTGATGTAGCGAAGGGGCTTTGTAATTATATTGAGTCTGCTAGAGAAGAAGAGATGCATCATTGGGTAAGTGAGAAGTTATTTTCCCTTATGTATGAGCATCGTTCGCATATGAAAATGACAGCAGATTTACCGAAAGTGTTACAGGCATTAAAAGATAAAGGATTTATATTAGGGGTTGTCACGTCGGATGATTTCGCACCAACAGAATTATTTTTAAAACAATATAAGTTGGAGAACTTTTTTGATTATATTATAGCCTCGGATACATTCCTTGCGCAAAAACCAGATAAAAAGATTATAGAAGTGTTTTGTGAGAAATTTAATTTAGAATCATGTGAGGTTGCGGTTGTTGGAGATACGCCAACTGATTTACATTTAGCTAAAAATGGTGGTGATTGCTATGCAATTGGGGTGCTATCTGGTACGGGAGACCGTCCAACATTAGAACCACTTGCTGATTTAGTGTTAGATTCTGTTGGAGAGTTTATTTCTCAATCGGGTGAGTTTTTCTGGGAGAAAGAAAAGTCTAATGTGTAAGGAAAATAAGTCTATAAAGACTCTTAATGAGTCTTTATAGACTTATTTTTTATGCCTGGATACAAAGAATATAGGATAAATGCTAGAAAGGAAAGTTGGCATACATTTTGCAATAAGAAGAGAAAACAATGTAAAGAAAAGGATGGGGTACGCAATGAACACAAAAAAATTTGCTAAAGTAAATGAACAAATTCCAGGACCGAAAGCGGCATCTTTATTGGAACGCCGTCAAAATATAGTACCAAAAGGAGTAAGTAACGGCATCCCAACGTTTGTACAATCTGCAAATGGTGCTCTTGTAACGGATGTTGATGGCAATCAGTACATTGATTTTGCAGGAGCAATCGGGACAATTAACGTAGGACATTGTCATCCAACGGTTAAAGAAGCGCTCCATAAACAAGTCGATCAATACATTCATACTGGATTTAATGTCATGATGTATGAGCCATATATTGAATTAGCGGAAAAGCTTGCGGCATTGGCACCAGGAAGTTTCGATAAGCAAGTCCTATTTTTAAATAGTGGTGCAGAAGCAGTTGAGAACGCGGTGAAAATCGCTCGTAAATATACGAAGAGACCTGGTATTATCGCATTTTCTAAAGGTTTCCACGGGCGTACATTAATGACAATGACGATGACAAGTAAAGTGAAGCCATATAAATTTGGGTTTGGTCCCTTTGCTCCAGAAGTATATAAAGCGCCATTTCCATACGAATACCGTCGCCCAGAGGGATTAACGGAAGAGCAGTATGATGATTTTATTATTGAAGAGTTTAAGAACTTCTTCATATCGGAAGTAGCACCAGAAACAATTGCAGCTGTTGTAATGGAACCTGTTCAAGGGGAAGGTGGATTTATCGTCCCAAGTAAGAAATTTGTTCAAGAAGTACGCCGCATTTGTTCAGAGAACGGCATCTTATTTGTAGCGGATGAAATACAAACAGGCTTTAGTCGTACAGGAAAATATTTTGCAATTGATCACTATGATGTCGTTCCAGATTTAATTACAGTGTCTAAATCATTAGGGGCTGGTGTACCGATAAGTGGTGTCATTGGACGTAAAGAAATTATGAATGAATCTGTACCAGGTGAACTTGGTGGAACGTATGCAGGAAGTCCATTAGGATGTGCGGCTGCATTAGCTGTTCTCGATGTAATAGAAAATGAGAAACTAAATGATAGAGCGATAGAATTAGGAAAAGACGTAATGAACCGATTCGAAGAGATGAAAAATAAATATCATTGCATCGGTGATGTGCGTGGGTTAGGCGCAATGTGTGCATTTGAGGTCGTTCAAGATCGTAAGACGAAAGCACCTGACAAAACGTTAACGGCTAATCTATGTGCAGAAGCAAATAAGCGTGGGTTACTTTTATTATCAGCAGGAACGTATGGAAATGTTATACGTGTGTTAATGCCTTTAATTATTACAGATGAGCAACTTGAAGAAGGATTAACAATAATTGAAGAATCGTTGCAAGCTTGTTATGAGCAAACAAACATCGCTCGCGTTTAAAAACTGAAGTATAAATAGCAAACATTCTAGCTGACTCTATATTAAATGCAGAAAATTCACTTTATAATAAAGGTAGTGAAGTGGGTCGATGGATTTGAAGTTAGGGGTGGCTAGGATGGTTGCAGAAAAGGAACGAGTGTTAATGGATTTAAAAGATGTATTTGAATATGCGTTTGACGAAATTTTTGTTACAGATGAGCAAGGGATCGTTGTGCGTGTAAATAGTACATGTGAAAGGCACTACCAACTAGCTGCCGAAGAGTTAGTGGGTAAGCATGTAAAAGAACTACAAAAGGATGGAATCTTTTATCCATCAGCGACATTAGAAGTGATTGAAAAAAAGAGGCCAATTGAACTCGTTCAAACTACAAAATCAGGAGAGTATTTACACGTTCGTACAAGGCCTGTTTTTGATGATGAGGGAAATTTAAGAAGAGTGATTAGTTATTCTCGCGACCTTACTGAACTCTATCAATTACGTCAAAAGGTAGAGGAAATGGATAATCAGCTAAAAACATATAAAAAAGAATTAAGAGAAACATATGAGCATGAAGGACTTATTTTTAAAAGTCTAGCTATGCAAAAAATAGTCGATACAATCAAAAAAGTATCTGTAGTGGATAGTACTGTTCTCGTTTTAGGCGAGACTGGAGTAGGAAAAAGTCGATTAGTACGCCATTTACATGAGGTGAGTCATCGGAAGAATGAAAGTTTCTATGAAATTAATTGTGCGGCATTGCCAACTAATTTAATTGAATCGGAGCTTTTTGGATATTCAGGTGGATCTTTTACAGGTGCAAATCGTGAAGGGAAAAAGGGACTATTAGAATCCGCGCATAAAGGAACTCTTTTTTTAGATGAAATCGGTGAAATGCCGATTGAAATCCAAGCGAAGCTTTTGCAAGTATTGCAAGAAAAAACATTTCGTCCTATAGGCGGAAGAGAATTAAAAAAAGTGGATGTTCGAATTGTCGCGGCAACAAATAGAGATTTAAGCGAGATGGTGAAACAAGGAACATTTCGGAAAGATTTATACTATCGTCTGAATGTCATTCCAATTGCAATTCCCCCGCTTAGGGAAAGAACAGAAGATATTTTACCGCTTATTTATCATTACTTGCAGCACTTTAATAAAAAGTACGGACGTGATGTGAAACTAGCACCGGGTACATTACAAATGTTTGTTGGATATCCGTGGGAAGGAAACAATAGAGAGATAGAGAATGTAATTGAGAGAATTGTTATTACTGTCGATGATGTTGTAACGGTAGAGGATTTGCCACTCTCTATGCAAGAGGCTGCAGTTGAACAATCGGGGCAAAGCCTTTATAAAATGCTGGAAGAGGTAGAGAGAAATATTATTCTTAAAGCGTATAAAACGTATGGATCAAGTTATAAAGTGGCTGAGTTTTTGCAAATTAGTCAATCTGCTGCTACTAGGAAAATTAAGAAGTTCATAGAGGGGGAAGAAAACATTGGATAAAAAGGCGACTTTCGTAAGTATAGATAAAAAGGCGATGTATATAAATGGTGAGTGGATTACACTACAAGAACAAATTGAAGTAAATAATCCTGCGACGAAGGAAATATTTGCAACTGTACCAAAAGGCGGAGTAACAGAGGCAAAGCAAGCTGTTGATGCTGCACATGAAGCTTTTAAAACGTGGTCTAAGTTAACGGCAGCAGATCGTGCCACGAAGTTAAAAAAGTGGTTTACGCTTATTGATGAAAATAAAGAAGAGATCGCAGCGATTATGACGAAGGAACAAGGAAAGCCGTTTGCAGAAGCGCTTGGTGAAGTAAATTATGCAAACAGTTTTGTTGAATGGTATGCAGAAGAGGGGAAACGCGTATACGGTGAAATGATTCCTGCTTCTCATCCGAATAAGCGCATTTTAGTTATGAAGCAACCAGTTGGCGTTATGGCAGCTATTACACCTTGGAACTTCCCAGCTGCTATGATTACGAGAAAGGTAGCCCCAGCGCTTGCAGCAGGCTGTACAGCCGTTGTGAAACCAGCAAGTCAAACGCCATTAACTGCATTGAAATTAGCTGAATTAGCCCATGAAGCAGATATTCCAAAGGGCGTAATCAATATCGTAACAGGTAGTGCAAAAGCAATTGCTGATACATGGATGGAAGATGGTCGCGTTCGAAAAGTGTCCTTTACAGGGTCAACGGAAATCGGGAAAGAGTTAATGGCTAGTGCGGCGCAAACGATGAAAAAAGTTTCGCTTGAGTTAGGGGGACACGCTCCGTTTATCGTAATGAATGATGCAGATTTAGATAAAGCAGTAGAAGCGGTGATTGGTTCGAAATTCCGTAATGCAGGACAAACGTGTATATGTACAAACCGAGTATTCGTTCAAGAAGAAGTATACGAAGTATTTGTAGAGAAGTTCCAAAAGGCAGTAGGGCAGTTGAAAGTAGGAGACGGTTTCGGTGACGGAACGACTGTCGGGCCACTTATTGATGAGAATGCAGTTTCAAAAGTACAAGAACATATTGAAGATGCTATTCAAAAAGGTGGAACAGTTTTATATGGTGGTCAAAAGGTCGCAGAGTTAGAGGGACATTTCATTCAACCGACTGTAATTGGGTTGGCAAATGATACGATGCTTTGTATGAATGAAGAAACATTTGGGCCAGTGGCACCAGTTGCGAAATTTAAAACAGTTGATGAAGTAATTGAACGTGCAAATAATACACCATACGGTTTAGCTGCGTATATTTTCACGAAAGACATTAGCCAAGCATTCCAAATTAGTGAAGCGCTAGAGTACGGTATTATTGGTCTAAACGATGGTCTTCCATCAGTTGCACAAGCACCATTCGGTGGATTTAAAGAAAGTGGTATCGGCCGTGAAGGAGGCCATTTCGGCATCGAGGAATATTTAGAAATTAAATATATTTCATTAGGACTATAAGTAGTATACTAGAATCTCTATAAGGTAACAGAGAAGGAGATTCTAGTATGGTATATTGGCTATTATTACTTGTTACAATTATTTTTGAAGTGGCTGGAACAATTGCGATGAAACTATCAAATGGTTTAACAAAGCTCGTTCCAAGTGTACTTATTTTCGTATTTTATGGAATTTGTTTCAGCGTGTTTGCTATCGTCGTTAAAAAGATTCATTTAAGTATTGCTTATGCCATTTGGTCTGGCGTTGGAACGTTACTTATTACAATCATTAGTGTGTACTTTTTTAAAGAGCATATTAGCTTATTCCAAGCATTTTGTATTCTCTTTATTGTTTTGGGTGTCATTGGGCTTAAGGTTTCATCGGCATCATGAAAGCTATCTTTTGTAGAAGATAGCTTTTTTCTATTTGTGCAGTTAGCAATTAATACGACAAAATATGACAAGAAAGAGTAAAGCGTTTTGTTATGATACATATGAAATATTGTCTTATGTGGAGGAAAGAGTATGTTAAAAAAGGTGAGTCAAATTGTTTTAATTTTTGGCATAGCTTTTAGTTTAAGTGCTTGCACTGAGACTAAAGATAGTAATGAAAGTAAACAAGAAGATGTTCAAGATAAAGTGTATAAAATAGGGGAGACAGTAGACGTAGATGGTTTGCAAGTAACTATCGATTCAGTTGAATTAGGATATCCGGATTATGATGAGGATAAAAAGAAAGAAGAGATTTTGGGGGTTATTTTCAAAGTGGAAAATAATAGTAAAAAGGAAATACCTTTTGCATTTTATGAATTTGAGATTACCGATAAGAAAGGTACAAGATTTAAAGAATATAATAACCCTGATAGCTTTATTAGTAAAAAGTTAGCACCAGATGAAAAAATTCAAGATATCATGCTATTTGACGTAGCGAAAGAAAATACGTATATCGCTACATATAGACCGGAGTTTACGCATGAAAATAGAACGATAAAATTTGAATTGAAACCAAATAAATAAAGAAACACATTGGATTATCCAATGTGTTTCTTTATGGTAATAAATTTAAAACGCCCAGTTACCTTTACGGAAGATAGGCTCATGTCTGCCATCAGCAGTAATACCGTCAATATCAAGCTCAGCTGATCCAATCATGAAGTCGTTGTGTGTGATACTAGCGTTTGCGCCGTTTTCAGCAAGTTCTTCTTTAGACATTGTTTTTCCGCCAACTAAGTTAAATGCATAAGCATTTCCGATTGCAAGGTGGCAAGATGCATTTTCGTCAAATAGTGTATTGTAGAATAAAACATTTGTGTTTGAAATTGGTGAGTCATGAGGCACTAAAGCTACTTCTCCTAAGAAGTGAGAACCTTCATCTGTTTCTACTAAATGTTTTAAAGCTTCTTCACCAGCTTCAGCTTTATAGTCTACGATACGCCCGTTTTCAAATGTTAACGTGAAATTATCGATAATATTACCTGCAAATACTAACGGTTTTGTACTAGAAACTTGGCCGTTTACACCTGTTTTAAGTGGCATTGTAAATACTTCTTCAGTTGGAATATTAGCCATAAATGGTACGTTCTTTTCATTTAAGCTACCAGCACCAGCCCATACATGTTTTTCTGGAAGTTCGATTGTTAAATTTGTTCCAGGACCTGTATAGTGAAGAGCTTTATAATGCTTTTCGTTTAAGTAATCCACTTTTGTATGTAATGTTTCATCATGTTCTTTCCATGCTTCTACAGGATTTTCTAAATCAGCACGAGTAGCTTTGAAAATAGCATCCCATAACTTTGCTTCTTGTTCTTCTGGCGCTACGTCAGGGAATACTTTCGCAGCCCATTCTTTCGTAGGAACAGAAATGACACACCAACTTACTTTATCTGCTTGTACGTAATCACGGTATACTTTCATTGCTTCTCCAGCTACTTTATGAGCTGTTGCAATACGCGATGCTTCTACACCTTTTAATAAATCAGGGTTTTCTGCATAGATAGACATAAATGCAGCGCCTTCTTTTGCTAATTCTTCACGAGCATGTGCTTTCCAAGATGGAAATTCAGCGAAAGCTTCTTCAGGAGCTAGATCGAACTTTAAGCGTGTTAACGTCTCATCATTCCAATCTACATATACGTGTTTTGCACCAGATTTATATGCTTTTTCTGTAACGAGGCGTACAAATTGTACAGCTTCAAGAGGTGCACTAATTGATAAAGTTTGTCCAGGTTGAATATTAACACCAACATTAACTGCAAGAGCAGCATATTTCTCTAACGTTTGTTCAAATGACATATGTATAATCTCCTTTAATTTGAAAGATTTCTTACTATATATAATACAAGAAAATTCTAAAAATATATATAAATATAAAGTAAAAAGAGAGCTCAAAATGTATTGAGCCCTTATATTTACTTAATTGAAGAAGCAAACTGCTCTACAGTCGTTGTATGGTGTATACGAACGCGCTTCATCTTTAACAATTCATCAGGTTCACCCTTCGTAATGAATTGCCCAGGCTTTGTCGTCGTCGCAAATTGATAATACTTCTTCGTTTCTGTAACAACCTTATCATCTACATGACCGAATGGATAAGCAATCGCGATAACAGGCTTACCTGTTATTTTTTCTAGTTTTTCTTTTGAACCTTTTAACTCTTCCTCATAGTTTGTAATTTTCGGTAAGTCTGCATGTGTTGCAGTATGAGATTGCACCGAGAAAATGCCGGAATCAACCATTTCTTTTATTTCAGAAGTAGACAATGCTCCTTCTACATCAACGTTATCAACAATCATATATTCTGTTGCTGCCGGTTTAAAAGTATCATCTTTTAGCTTTTGTAAAACGCGAAATGCATTCATATTATTTTTCATACCGTCATCAAATGTAACGAAAATCGGCTTATTTACTTTATTTATATCGCCCCAGCGTTCAAACGTTAACAGCGTATAACCATTGTCCTTTAAATGTTTCATTTGTGCTTCAAAGTTAGCTGGTGATACGAATAAGTCTTTAATACCTTGACCATGATAATCATCAATTGCGTGATACATAAGAACAGGAACCTTTTGTTCGAAAGTAATAGTAGATTTCGTAAGCGGGATTGTTTTCCCATCTTCTTTCATTCCTGTTGCTTCAATTTGGAACTCACCGCGTTTTCCTTCAAATTCCTTTATATCAAAAGGAAGTGTGAATTGCTTCTCTTTTTCTTTAGAAGAAAAAGATTTAGCACTTTCCTTGCCATCAGCTGTGCGCCAAATTTTATATTGTACTTCAGTTAAATTATCTTTTATATCTGTCATATGAATAGTAGTGTCTGTAGATTCGTATGTGATGGGAGTATAAGAAATTTTACCTTGTTCTTGTACAGTCTCTTTTTGTTTAGCTACTTCTTGAACCTTTTTCTCTTTTTTAGGTTCTTGGCTTACATTGCTAGTATTGAAGCCTGCTAGAATGGCAGACGTACATAAAGCAATTGCTGCGTATTTTCTCATGAAAATCACCTTCTATTGTGTAGTATGTTGCATATTGACATTAAAATCCCCACCGCTATAAGAGTGTGGGGATATACCCTTGTTCATCATATCATTTGAAGAAAATGAGGGGAATATGATTTTTAGGAGGCTATTAAGGTAATAGATTAGTGACTTTGAATAGATGTATTTTTTTGTTTCTTATTAGAATTAATAATGATATAACCAACTACAAAGATAAGAGGAATAATGAAGACATAGATAGGCATTCCCCATACATAATAGCTTTTCAGCGTTAAGACTAGTAAATGTAAGAAATCGAAAATTGCGTGGGCTTTCATAATATCCTCCAATGTTTTTTGAAAATTATAACATTTTAAACTTGTTATTTGTATAATTTGGAAAGTGATTTAAGCTAATTTTAAAGTAAGAAGAAGACTTATTAATATGCAATTTTGCATACGGGTATGGATTCTATTAAAATATAAAGATTTTATACTATAATAAAAACCGCTATAAAACTAAGTAAGGATAATGTATGGAGTGGAGAATAGAAATGAAATATAAAAAAATAATATATATCTTTTTCATATCGCTATTTATAGTTGGTTGTCAAAGTGAAGTGAGTAAAGCGAATAGTGTGGAAGAGTATATTCCATCGCATCTTATGAATGCGGAAGTGACGGCGGATATTATGACACTAGAGATGGATCGTGATACACGTAAAAAAGTAGAGGTTATTACTAAAAAGATGAGTGATCATGTAAAGAATGATAAAGAGTGGTACATAAACTATATATCAGGGCATATAGATAAACAGGTGAAACCGTATCATCCTAACTTTGGTATTACAGAAGAAGAATATAACTTTTTTAGAAACGCCGTTGAGAATAGTAGTTTATCTAATACAAGTGATGGAAAACTTCAATTTAAGCAAAAAAGTAACCATGAAATTGAAATTGTTTCAAGTAGAAACCTAGAACTATTCCAGCATCTAGTAATTGATACAGAGAAGAATATAATAAAAACTTCTTTTGGAGAATGCCAGTATGTTGGAGAAATAAAGCCATCTTCAGAAAAAAGAATATTAGGTCGAGTAAATGGCAAACAATGGATGTTACAAAAAGAAAATTTAATCTATTTATTCTCTTTAGGAAAGCTTGAAGGAGAAGATAAATCTGTTATGGTTATTTCAGTAAAAGGCATACACGAAGGAAAACTTATTAGTAACGAGGAAGTAGTCGAATTCCGTTCGATTTCATAAAGAATCAAAAAAATCACCTTACTCGTTAAAGTAAGGTGATTTTTTATTAAATAAACAATCCAGCGATTGTTGCAGATAAAATAGAAGCAAGTGTTGATGCAAATAGCATTTTCCAACCAAATTTAGAAACAACGCTTCCTTGTTTTTCAGAAAGGGCACGGATTGTACCAACGATTGCACCAATTTGGCTAATACTTGCGAAGCTAATTAAGAATACTGTAACGATTCCAACTGTACGTGGAGCTAATGTTGTAGCTGTGTCTTTTAAATCAAGGATTGCTACAAACTCGTTTAAAACAATCTTCGTACCCATAATACCACCAGCTGGGATAATATCTTGAGTTGGAATACCCATTAAGAATGCGAATGGAGAAAGTACGTAACCGAAGATTTGTTGTAAAGTAACAGCATGTCCCATTGCGCCTGAAGCTGCACTAATTACGTAGTTTACAACTTCCATCACACCGATAAAGGCGATCATTAATGCGGCAACGATACCAGCTACTTTTAAACCATCAAGCGCACCGTTAATCATTGCGCCGATAAAGCTGTCTCCGAATAGAGTTCTATCAAATTTTTGAATCACTTCATCTTCTTTTTTCGTATCAACTGGTGTTAATAACGAACAAACGATTAAGCTTGAGAATAAGTTTAGCGGAAGAGCTGCTAGTACGTATTTTGCATCTAACATCATTACGTATGATGCTGTAACAGAAGCAGAAACGGAGCTCATCGCAGAACAACAAATGATAAACATACGATTTTTATTGAAATGCTGTAAATCGTTTTTAATGACGATTAACGCTTCACTTGAACCGAAGAATACAGAGTTTACTGCGTGGAATGACTCAACGCGCGGCAAACCAGTAATTTTTGAAATTGCACCGCCGACAACACGAACGATGAATGGTAAAACACCTAAATAACTAAAGATTGAAAGTAGTGCTGAGAAAAATACGATAATTAATAATACGTTTAAGAAAAAGACAAAATCTCTGTGAATTCCATTAAAGAGAAAATCGACACCTGTCGTACCAAGTTTAATTAGTTTGTTGAAAACTTTACTAATGAAAATAATGATTTGTTGACCAATCTTTGTAGCAAACATAAACCAACCGATTAAAATTTGGAAACCAATCATAATTGCAATTGCACGGAAGTTGATTTTACTTTTGTTGTTTGACAAAGCAAAACATAAACCTAACACGGCAAGAATACCGATAATGCTCATTACATATTGCATGTAGTTGCCCCTTTCAGAAGTTCGTATAAAGTTTGTACATAAAACGTTCGTTATATTACTAAAAATAAAAGAACGAGGTTTTATGTCATACGTAAGATGTCTGACCTTTTAGAAAAATAAAAATAAAAAAAGACCCATATGGATTCACTTTCATCTATGAGAGAAAGCTAATCAATATGAGTCCTTTTTTACGCATAGGCTAATATTCATTAGTTTTCCCCATAGTCCAGCAATTTAAGGTTGCCGGGTAGAAACTCTCGATCCATATTATCAAGTATATATGAGGTAACATCGTCCGTATTAAATTAGTAGTAGCGTAACATTAACAGAGAAGTATCGTCAATAGCTTTTTTTCTTCCAATAGAAAAAGACCATATAAGTATGATAAAATGTAACGCAGTGTTATGAAAAAGAGAGGTCGGAAAATGAGTACTAAAATGACGCCACCAGTTGAGAAAAACGAGTTTATAGATGTAGTATTTGAAGATTTAACACATGATGGTGCCGGTGTTGCGAAAGTAAAGGGCTATCCTATTTTCGTTAAAAACGGATTACCAGGTGAAGAAGCGCAAATTAAAATTATTAAAGTGAAGAAAAACTTTGCATTTGGTCGTTTAATGAAGCTTCATACAGAAAGTCCATATCGTAAAGATGCAGAGTGCCCGGTATATAACCAGTGCGGCGGTTGTCAGCTTCAGCACTTAACTTATGAAGGACAATTACAGGCGAAAGAAAAGCAAGTACGTGACGTTATGCAGCGCATCGGAGGACTAGGCGATGTTCCTGTTCATCCTGTACTTGGTATGAAGAACCCGTGGGTATACCGCAATAAAGCACAAGTACCAATCGGAGAACGTGAAGGTGGGCTTGTAGCTGGTTTCTATCGTCAAGGAACGCATGACATCATTAATATGGAATCATGCTTAATTCAGGCAGAAGAAAACGATACATTAATTCAAGAAGTAAAACGTATTTGTGAAAAGCACGGTATCACTGCGTACAACGAAGAGCGTAACAAAGGAACACTTCGTCACGTAATGGCTCGTTACGGACAAGTAACAGGGGAAATTATGCTTGTCTTCATTACACGTACAGCAGAACTACCAAACAAAAAAGCAATTATTGAAGAAATTGCAGCGAAATTCCCAGAAGTAAAATCGATTGTTCAAAACGTAAATACGAAGCGTACGAATGTAATTTTCGGAGATAAAACGACAGTACTGTACGGATCAGAATATATTTATGACTTTATCGGTGACATTAAATTTGCGATTTCAGCACGTTCATTCTATCAAGTAAACCCAGAACAAACGAAAGTGCTATACGATAAAACGTTAGAATACGCAAAATTAAATGGTAACGAAACAGTAATCGATGCCTATTGCGGAATCGGATCAATCTCGTTATTCCTAGCGCAAAAAGCGAAAAAAGTGTACGGCGTTGAAATCGTCCCAGAAGCAATCGAAGACGCAAACCGAAACGCAGCACTAAACAACATGACAAACGCTGAATTTGGCGTAGGAGAAGCAGAAGTAGTCATTCCAAAATGGTACAAAGAAGGCGTAATCGCCGACACAATGGTCGTAGATCCACCGCGTAAAGGCTGTGACGAAGCATTACTAAACACAATCATCGACATGAAGCCAAACCGCGTCGTATACGTATCGTGTAACCCAGCAACATTAGCACGTGACTTAAAAGTACTAGAAGAAGGCGGATATAAAACACAGGAAGTACAGCCTGTTGATATGTTCCCGCATACGACTCATGTGGAGTGTGTGGCTTGGCTTAAGTTAGTATAATAGGAAAGCAGTTGATATAGAAAAAATCTATACCACCTGCTTTTTGGTTTACAAAAATACCATTCATAAGCGATTTTAGTTAAAATAAATATTGCTGATTTTCACAAATTATAAATTGAGATTTTGAAATTGTATTCATAGTGAGAGGATTTGAATTTGAAATGATAGATAATTTTTGGCGTGAATTACCACGACCATTTTTCGTACTTGCACCAATGGAAGATGTGACAGACGTTGTTTTCCGTCACGTAGTAAGTGAGGCTGGTCGTCCAGATGTATTCTTTACAGAGTTCACAAACTCAGATAGCTATTGTCATCCAGAAGGTATGAAAAGTGTACGTGGTCGTTTAATTTTTACAGAAGATGAACAGCCAATGGTGGCACATATTTGGGGAGATAATCCTGAATATTTCCGTCAAATGAGTATTGGTATGGCAGAGTTAGGATTTAAAGGCATTGATATTAATATGGGCTGCCCTGTACCGAATGTAGCATCAAGAGGAAAAGGTAGTGGTCTTATTCTACGTCCAGACGTTGCAGCAGAACTTATCCAAGCAGCAAAAGCGGGCGGACTACCTGTCAGCGTAAAAACAAGACTTGGCTTTAAAGAGTTAAGCGAGTGGGAAGATTGGTTAACGCACATTTTCAAACAAGATATTGCGAACCTTTCTATTCATTTACGCACAAGAGAAGAAATGAGCCAAGTAGATGCGCATTGGGAACTAATTCCGGAAATTAAAAAATTACGTGACCGTATCGCACCAAATACGTTAATAACAATCAATGGAGACATCCTTGATCGTAAAATGGGACTGGAACTTGCTGAAAAATACGGCATTGATGGCGTAATGATCGGACGAGGCATCTTCAAAAATCCATTTGCTTTTGAAAAAGAGCCAAGAGAGCATAGCAGTAAAGAACATCTAGATCTTTTAAGACTACAACTTGATCTTCAAGATCAATATGCAGAAGTACTGCCACGCTCAATCACAGGACTTCACCGCTTCTTCAAAATTTATGTGAAGGGCTTCCCAGGAGCTGCGGAATTGAGAAATCAATTGATGAGTACGAAATCGACCAATGAGGTGCGTGCTTTGTTGGATAAGTTTGAGGATAGTGTTGGTGTTGCTCAGGATAGTGAGACGGTTTAACTTTTAAGCAGTTAAATCATTTCATATGTAGTGTATGACATGAGTGAGTTGAAAATAAGCGTAGAGCTGGAAAAGAACAGTGTATTTGAGAAATCAAAGCACTGTTTTTTTCTTTTAGTTAATGTTAAGAGAGAAATCTTTTTAAAGGCATATAAAAAACACGTAAGATCTCTGTAGATACAATGATAGAGAAAAGTTCGGGTAAGACTATAAAACATATCTTTAAAATGTTAAAGTATTAATTTAGCGGACAATAACTAAAAGGTTAGATTTAAACATGATAATTTAAAGCACGTTATAGGATAAACTTTAACTGCTGAATAAATAATCAACATTTCAGGAGGAAACCCAATGGCAATGAGCAACAACGATATATTAAAAAGAGTACGATACGCTTTAGATATAAGAGATATAGATATGGTGGAAATCTTTAAACTCGGCGGGATGGAAGTAACGAAAGAAGACGTAGTTGATATGCTTACAAAAATAAAGAGAGCTCCTCAGCATGAAGCTGAAGATGCGGATGTAATCGAAGATGAGTACGTAAAAACATGCGATATGATGATGTTAGAGGCATTTTTCAATGGATTTATTACTTTAAAAAGAGGAAAGCAAGATCCGAAACCAGGGCAGCCTGCACCTGTACAGAGTAAGGAGAGTGCCAATAACCTTCTTCTAAAGAAAATGAAAATCGCACTATCTTTAACGAGTGAGGATGTACTTGATATATTAGATAGCGTAGGCGTTACGGTAACAAAAGGAGAGTTAGGCGCTCTATTAAGAAAAAAAGGTCATAAAAATTACAAAGAGTGCGGCGATAGATACGCAAGGAATTTCATTAAGGGATTAGGTGTAAAGTATAGAGGATAATGAGTTCGTTAAAGCAGTAAATGATATAATAGGTAGAGTAGGACGTTTGTATCCTACTCTTTTTTATTTGTAAAATAATACGCTAGGTGATGAAATGGTACATACATATTTAGGTGAGACAATTAATTTTCATATAACTTATAAGAAGAAAAAGTCCGTGCGTCTTTTTGTAGATTCGTATGGAAATGTGGAAGTGCAGGCTCCGAAAGGGACACCTGTTGAATACTTAGTCCAGTTGCTAGAGGAGAAGTGGGATTGGATTCAGACAACTCGTAAGGAAATGGCGGAGCGAGCGCATGGACCACAGGAAAAGGATTATGATCAAGGAGAGGGCTTTTTGTATTTAGGGAATACGTATCCGATACAGATTTCCCAAGATGCAAGCATTGAGCAAGACAATGCGATTTTTGAAGGGGATAAGTTACATATTTATGTAAAAGAGCTAAAGGATGAGAAAATACAGCAAGCTTTAAAACGATTTTACTATAAGCAGTGTAAATCTTTAGTAGAGAAGAGTATTAAAGCGCATCAAAGTAATTTCAAAACAAAACCACGTTCTATTCGTATTACAGATAGTAGTCGTACTTGGGGTACTTGCGATTCGAATTTACAACTAACATTCAATTGGAAGCTAGCAATGGCACCACAGCGAGTAATTGACTATGTAGTCGTTCATGAAATGTGTCATATGGTTCATTTAAATCATGATCGCTCTTTTTGGCGTCTTGTCGGGAAGATAATGCCTGATTATAAGGAAATGGAGAACTGGTTAGCTTTATCTAGTTGGAAGATGACGGTTTAGGAAGGGATATCAATTTTTGTCGGTAAATCGATATTTCTTGTCGAATCGTTGATATATTGTAAGTTTTGATAGATATATTTTAAAAATCGTTGATATAATTTCATTTACCACAGGATTGTTCAACAAATCGAAAAGAGAAGAGATCACAGCAGACATCTCCTCTTTTCGAGTATATAGATTATCGCCCAAACTTCACAATGAAAGTATCTGCTGTTTTCTCCATCTCATACCCACGATACCCCTCCGAAAGCAAAGCCTGCTGTCCACTAGCATCACTCATTAGAATACTTTGAACATCCGTCCAATCTCTTTCATTATCTCCGCGCAATTTCTTCACAAAAACATACCGCAGACTATCACCATATTTTTCCTTCAACACAGCAATCTCCATCCCTTGCGCAAATTTATCCTTCAAACTCGGGATGTTAAAAGGAGCAACGGTGCAGCATACATAATCATGTTTGCTATCTTCTTTTTGCAATTCGTCCATGATGACGTTTGCTAATATTTTTTGCATACCATTTCCTCGGCAGTTCGGATGAACGTTTGAGATTTCTTGATAGATGACGCGGTGTAGTTCACTTTCTGGCAAACCAATATCAAGCCCTAAATGTTCATCATCGATAGGCGGGACGAGTAGAGCGCGAAATGCGATGAGTTCGTTTTCGATAAAAGCACCGATCATCATGCCGTTTCCTTTTAGAATGTATTGAAATTCTTCTTGTGAGAGTGGTTGTAAACGACTTTTATCTTCTAGTGCTTCAACTACAATGTTTTGTAGTGATAAAATTTGTTCGATGTGCTCTAGTGATAGTAATGTAACGTGAAATGATTCGTTATTTTGTTTTAATGTTCCTTCGTATAGAACCGTCATATGATAGTCCTCCTTTAGCGTACAACGTCTTGAAAGACGGTTAGTTCTTGTAGTGTATCTTCGTTTATTTCAATGCCGAGTCCCGGCTTTTCGTTTAAGCGAATGAATGGTACATCGTAATGTAAGTTTCCAATGTCTTTCGTGAATTTTAATGGTCCTGTTAGCTCTACGCTCGTAATGATTTTCTTTGAGAAAGCGACATGGAATCCTGCGGAAGAGGCAACAGAGGATTCGACCATTGATCCCACTTGGCATTCAATGCCGGCCATTTCAGCTTGATGAGCGAGCTTTACAGCTGGATATATGCCGCCGCATTTCATTAGTTTTATATTCACTTTATCGGCAGCTTCTAATTTAATAATTTGGCGCATTTCACGAGAACTTTTTAGTCCTTCATCAATCATAAGCGGGAGATCTGTTTTAGAACGAATATGAGCCATGGCATCAATATCGTCCGCGATAACAGGTTGTTCAATCCAGTCAATGTTTAAATGTCCTAATGAACGCAGTGCTGTTAATGTGTTCGCGCTATTTTTCCAGCCTTGGTTTACATCAATGCGAATAGCGATGTCATTTCCTACACGTTCTCGTACAGCTTCAATACGTTTCACATCTTCTTTTACATTCGTACCAACTTTCATTTTGAAAGATTGGTAACCTTTTTGAATCATAGAAGCAGCTTCTTCAGCCATATCTTCAGGATCGGCAATACTTAAAACGTGAGTGACAGGGAATTCTTCATGATAGCGCCCACCAATTAATTGATATACAGGTTGATTTAGTTTTTTGCCCATTATATCAAAACAAGCAATATCAATTGCGGCTTTCGCTGTTGGAACACCGTAAATTGTATTGTCCATCATGTCGTGTATTTTTTCGATATTCATTGGATTTTTCCCGATTAGAGCAGGGGTTAGCGTATGTTTTAAAGTATGGAAAGTACTTTCCCATGATTCACCTGTGACGTGATCATCAGCAACGCCTTCACCGTAACCGATAATACCTTCATCTGTTTCCATTTTGACGATAATAGAGGGCATATCAGAATAAGAGCCATAACTAATAACAAACGGACTGCGAAGCGGTAAACGAATTGCGTAAAGATGAATAGCTGTAATTTTCATTGAATAGAAACTCCTTCCTGTTTTACAATAGTTTTATACATTTGATATAGTTGACGTTAAATAGTCGTTAATTAATGATAAGGAGTTAGAGAAAATGATGATAAAAATTGCAGTTGTCGGTTCAAAGGAGTTTATGGATAACCTTTTTCCTATTGCTCAAAAATTAGAAGGAATAGAAATTGATTCCTATATTTACCTTCATCCGGCAGAATCTTCTGAACTATTAAAGTGTCTAAAGCCTTGTGATGTCATCTTTTTCTCAGGTGCTTTACCTTATTATATGGCAAAAGAAGTAAGAGAACAATTACGAATTCCAAGTACATACTTACAGCAAGACGAGACAACTGTCGCATCTTCCATTCTTTCTATCATGTATCATCAAAGTATTCAACCACATAACATTTCCATCGATTTAGTAGACCGCTCGTTTATTACAAATGTGTTCCATGATATCGGTATAAAAGAAAGTCCGCAAGTGTTGGATTATGAAAATATGCTGTGGAGTAAAGATGAAATAAATAGAGTTATCGATTTTCATGTAGCTAAATATCAATCTGGAGAAGCTCATTTAGCTTTAACTAGTATTCACGCTGTTTACGACGAGCTTCAAAAAATGGGTGTTCCTTCAGAGCGTATGATTGATCCAGCACAATCCATTATACATGGGCTAAAAGATGCAAAAATAAAAGCTGAGTTAGCAAAAAGCTATTCAGCTACTGTTGGTACTTGTATTATTTCGTCCTTAGAATTACGAACGAGTTTGCTTGAAAAACTAGATGTCATTTCAAAAGAACTACGTGGTTCATTTAAACAAGTGGATGAAATGACATGCATTTTGTATACAACTCGTGGTGATATCGAATCAATTATTAAAACAAATGCGATAGATAACTTGTTTGCGAGTGTAGAAGGAACGATAGCTATTGGATTTGGTTATGGAAAAACCGTGAAAGAAGCGGAGCAAAATGCAAAAATTGCTCAAAGTTTTGCAAAGAATAATCCAATAGATCGTTGTTTTTATATACTAACAAGTGATAAAGATTTGTTTGGTCCATTCCCGAAAGAACAGAGAGTACAAAGTTTGAAAAATGATAATCCGGAACTAATGAAAATAGCGAAGGAAACGAAGCTTAGTCCGGCCAACTTGTCAAAAATTATTCAATTTAGTCAATCGCATCCGTCATTGAAATTTACAGCAGCTGACCTTTCTGAGTACTTACAAGTGACTCGAAGATCGACAGAAAGGTTGTTAAAGAAATTAGTTGATTACGGGTATGCTCATATTTGCGGCGAGGAAATGCCCTATCAACAAGGGCGACCTCGCGCACTATATGAACTGAATTTACCGCTATTTTTAAGCTTCTAGTTGAGCTTTTTGTTTCTTTAGCAGTTCTGCTTTTTCAATGTCTGATAGTTTTACAATTGTGAAACCTGTTATACCATAAATGATTGAGATAATAGGTACGATGAAATTCAAAATAGCATAAGGAGCATATTCAAATGCACCTACGCCAAGTGTAGCGAGAATAAATACACCGCACGTATTCCAAGGAACGAAGACAGAAGTTAATGTTCCGCCATCTTCTAATGCTCTGGATAAGTTTTTTGAATGTAGTCCTTTTTCTGTGTATGCATTTGCGTACATTCTTGAAGGGACAACAATTGAAATATATTGTTCAGAGCAAGTAAGGTTTGTTGCAAAACAAGATGCGATAGTAGAAGCGATAAGCCCTTTTGCTGATTTCGCTAACTTTAAAATTTGATTTACAATTGAGCGAAGAATACCTGTATGTTCTAATACTCCTCCGAAAGTCATAGCGACAATTGTCATAGAGACTGTATTCATCATCGAATCTAAGCCACCGCGGTTAAATAGTTCGTCTACTAGCTTGTTTCCAGTGTCTATAACAAATCCAGCTTGGAGTGCACCGACAGATGCTGAGACAGAACCACCTTGAATAAAGACTTGTGATAAGAATCCTAAAATAATACCGACGAGAATGGCTGGTATGGCAGGAACCTTTTTAGCGACCAATACCATAACGGCTACGGGTATAATGAGTAGGAAAGGTGAGATAACAAAGTTTTGTTGCAATACTTGTAACGTTTGATCGATGCTCTTCGCATCAATATTGTTAGCGCCGAAGCTTCTTCCTAAGACCGCGTATACGATAAGAGTAATAATTAAACCGGGAACTGTAGTAAATAACATATGACGAATGTGTGCGAATAAATCTGTATTTGTTAATCCTGCGGCTAAGTTAGTTGTATCTGAAAGCGGTGACATTTTATCGCCAAAATAAGAGCCTGAAATAATGGCACCAGCAACCATTGGAGCTGGAATTCCCATACTTAGGCCAATTCCCATTCCAGCAACACCAATTGTACCCATTGTAGACCAAGAGCTACCAATCGCTAATGCAACGATAGAACAAATGACAGTAATGGAAACTAAAAATAGTGATGGAGTTAAAAGTTTTAAACCGTAATAAATCATCGTTGCGACAATTCCACCGCCAATCCAAGCACCAATTGTTAAGCCAACAAGAATAATAATGACGATAGCGGGTAATGCAAGACGAATCCCTTTATACATTGCTTCTTCAAGATCATTCCATTTGTAACCGTAACGCCAAGCGACAATAGAAGCAACGGTTGTACCGATAATAAGTGGAACGTGAGGGCTTTGTTTTAATACAACAATTGTAACCATCATAACTGCAACGGTAATGATAATAGGGATAATCGCTATTCCAAAAGGTATTTCTTTTTTCATAAAGTTCCTCCTTGTTACGTATGTTTGTTTGTATTTTTAGAATTGTCGTAAAATAGACGTTTATTAGGTTATGATAACTAAAAGTTTATGTAAGCGTCAACATAAAAACAGAAAATAAGGAATGTTCTATCGTTATGAAGTGAGTTGTCGATCGTATTTAAAAATAAACAATTGACTTTTTTCTTAAAATTCAATATGTTCATAAAAACATCTGTTTTTCATAAGTATAATTAACCTGATGGTTTATAATTTGGGAAGGAGACTGGAACGTTGAAAACATTAGAACTACAAGAGCGCTTAACGGAGATTTTTCAGCATTTACACGAAAACCCTGAAGTAAGTTGGAAAGAATATGAAACGACAGCGTATATTACTGACTTTTTAAAAGAAGAAGGAATTTCATATAGAACATTTGATGATTGTCCAGGTGTAATTGCTGAGATTGGAGGCGGGAATCCAGTTATTGCGATTCGTGCTGATATGGATGCACTTTGGCAAGAAGTAGATGGAGAATTTAAAGCGAACCATTCATGTGGTCATGATGCTCATATGACCATTGTAATGGGAGTTATTTTACAATTGAAAAATATGAGATGGAAAAGTGGTACGGTTAGGTTTATTTTTCAGCCGGCAGAAGAGAAGGGTAATGGTGCTTTGAAGATGGTGGAGAAAGGTGCTGTAGATGATGCTGATTTCTTATTTGGTGTCCATCTAAGACCGATTGAAGAACTATCTTTGAAACAAGGAGCCTCATCTATTCGCCATGGAGCAGCTGGATTTTTAGAGGGGATGATTCATGGGGAGGATGCACACGGGGCGAGACCACACCAAGGTGTGAATGCAATTGATGTCATTTCCATGATTAATATCGGTTTGAAAAATATTTGGTTGCCACCGCAAAGTTCCTATTCAGTAAAAATGACGAGATGCCAAGCTGGTGGCGATAATTTAAATATCATTCCGGGAAATGGTCATTTCAGTTTAGATGTAAGAGCAGAGAGTAATATACTATTAGAAGAATTAAAGGAAAAGATTGAGCATGTAATAGAATCAGCTGCATCGATGGGGTCGAAAACTTCATATGAATGGATGGATCTTGCACCAGGAGCAGAGGTTTCCGAAGAAGCAGAGCGCTTTATGCGTAAAGGTATTATCGAAGTGTATGGGGAAGAGAGATGTACGGGACCTCTCTATACGACAGGAAGCGATGATTTCCATTATTACACAGTGAAAAGACCACATTTAAAAGCTGTCATGCTTGGACTAGGAGCAGACCTACAACCTGGATTACACCATCCGTATATGAGGTTTGATCATAGTTGTATTATGGATGGAGTAGAAATATTGAAACAAACTGTATTGAAAGTGTTAGAAGACAGGGGCTAGAGAGCTCCTGTTTTTTTGTCGTGGATTGTCGGTAAATCGATATATTTGAAAAATCGTTGATATATTTGAAGTTACGATAGATATATTAAGAAAATCGTTAATATAATTTCACGTACCTATTAATTTGATTAAAAATGAATCTCCAGTACATGGTGTATAATAATAAGTACCATTTTTTAATAGGAGAAAACGAATGAACGAACAATATTACGATGCAGTTTTACATATAAAAACAGTCGGTGAGCAAAAGGGGTTTAACAAGTCTATGCATTATCACCGCTATGAACCGACGCCCTATAGCGGATTAGATGAGTTACTGAATCAATATGAAATACGAAGTAGCGACCGAATTGTAGACTTTGGGTGCGGAAAAGGAAGATTAAACTTTTATATGCATCATAAATCTGGTGCATCAGCAGTTGGAATTGAAATGAATGAAGAGTTTTATAAAGAAGCGATGGATAATCGAGATCGTTATGCACGAAAGACACGAAACAGTAAGGGGAAAATCCAGTTCCAATGTTGTTTAGCGCAGGAATATGAGATTGATCCGCATGATAATAGGTTTTATTTTTTTAATCCATTTTCTGTACAAGTGTTTATGAATGTAGTAAATAACATTTTGCTTTCGGTAGAAGAAACGGGGAGAGAAGTGGATATTATTTTATATTATCCTTCTGAGGACTATATTTTCTTCTTAGAAAATCAGACTGCGTTTGAGCTGAAGAAAGAAGTTAGATTGCCAGGTGCTTATGAGAAGAATGGGAATGAGAGGTTTTTAGTTTATACATTAAGGTAAAAAAACAGGTGCTAAGGCACCTGTTTTTTTATTAGTTACGAATTAAGTAATCAAATGCACCTAAAGCTGCGTTTGCACCTGAACCCATAGAGATGATGATTTGTTTGTACGGATTATTTGTACAGTCACCTGCAGCAAACACTCCTGGTACGTTTGTAGCGCCGTGCTTGTCTGTTACGATTTCACCGCGAGCGCGTTCAACTGTTTCGCCTAACCAGTCTGTGTTTGGCACAAGACCGATTTGTACGAATACACCTTGTAATTCAACGTGATGAACTTCTTCAGTTTCACGATCGATGTAAGAAATACCGTTTACTTTATCAGTACCAGTAATTTCTTTCGTTTGAACGTTTTTCAGAACAGTTACGTTTGGTAAGCTGTTAAGACGCTCTTGTAATACAGCATCAGCTTTTAATTCTGGCATGAATTCAAGAACAGTTACGTGCTTAACAATACCTGCTAAGTCGATAGCTGCTTCAATACCAGAGTTACCTCCGCCGATAACTGCTACGTCTTTTCCAGTGAATAATGGACCGTCACAGTGTGGGCAGTATGCTACACCTTTATTTTTGAACTCAGCTTCACCCGGTACGCCAACGTTACGCCAGCGAGCACCTGTTGAAACGATTACGCTCTTACTTTTCAGAATAGCGCCGTTTTCAAGTTCCACTTCAATAAGTTCTTTTTTCTCTAAACGTTTCGCACGTTGTAGATTCATTACATCGATATCGTATTCTTTTACGTGCTCTTCAAGACTTGCTACTAGCTTAGGACCTTCAGTCTTTTTTACGCTGATGAAGTTCTCAATGCCCATAGTATCCATTACTTGACCACCGAAGCGCTCAGCAACGATACCAGTGCGGATGCCTTTACGTGCTGCGTAAATTGCTGCACTTGCACCAGCAGGGCCGCCACCAACAACAAGAACATCGTATGGATCTTTATCAGAAAGCTCTGATGCATCTGGACCGTTACCCATTTTAGCTAAAATTTCTTCAAGTGTCATACGACCGCTTCCGAAAGATTCGCCGTTTAGGTAAACAGTTGGTACTGCCATGATGTCTTTGCTTTCTACTTCCTCTTTGAATGCAGCGCCATCAATCATAGTATGTGTAATACTAGAGTTAAGAACGCTCATTACGTTAAGAGCTTGTACAACATCAGGACAGTTATGACAACTTAGGCTGATATAAGATTCAAAATGATATTCGCCTTGAATGTTTTTAATTTGATCGATTAATTTTTGTTCAACTTTTGGAGCGCGTCCACTTACTTGTAGTAAAGCTAACACTAATGATGTAAATTCGTGTCCTAATGGAATACCAGCGAATACGACACCAGTGTCTTCACCAGGGCGGTTTACGCTAAAGCTTGGTGTTCTCTCTAATTCAACTTTTTCTACTGTAATCTTAGATGACATAGTAGCTAATTCGTCTACTAGAGCTAACATATCTTTAGATACGTTATCGTCTCCTGCGTTTACTTTAAGTAAAATATCGTTCTCCATTAACTGAAGGTATTGGGATAGTTGTGTTTTTATATCTGCATCTAGTATCATTTTGATCGAACTCCTTAGATTTTGCCTACAAGGTCAAGGCTTGGTTTAAGTGTTGCAGAACCCTCTTGCCATTTAGCTGGGCAAACTTCACCTGGGTTGTTACGTACGTATTGAGCAGCTTTAATTTTGTTAACAAGAATGCTTGCGTCACGGCCGATACCGTCAGCATTGATTTCCATAGATTGGATAACGCCGTCTGGATCGATGATGAATGTACCACGAGCAGCAAGACCTTCTTCTTCCATTAAAACGTTGAAGTTTGTAGTGATTGTTCGAGTTGGGTCACCGATCATGATGTACTCGATTTTGCCGATAGTTTCTGAGCTATCATGCCATGCTTTGTGAGTGAAGTGAGTGTCTGTAGATACAGAGTATACTTCAACGCCTAAGTCTTTTAGAGTTGCATATTGGTTTTGTAAGTCTTCAAGTTCAGTTGGGCAAACGAATGTGAAGTCAGCTGGGTAGAAACAAACTACACTCCATTTTCCTTTTAAACTTTCGTCAGTAACTTGGATAAATTCTCCATTATGGTAAGCATTAGCTTTAAACGGTTTTACTTCTGTGCCGATTAATAACATGTTAAAATTCCTCCTAAATGTTGGTTTGAGCATCAAAAAATAGTGTGCTCATAAAATATATATTTTAATTAACTATAATAATTCTAATTCGATATTAATTATCATATAGAATTGGTTATTTTGTCAAGCGAATAAACCAACTTTATTCCAATTTAATTAATATTTATTCTCAATTAAGGCTATCAGGGAATAGAAAGGTAATTTTAAGTCTATAAATTTTAGATGAGTGTTTGAAAAGTTTAGTGTGTATGTTAGAGATAGTGTGTAAGTTTAATTTTTTAGGAAGGAAATATTTCTTAGAAGTTGTGGTTTTGAAAAGGAACTGCTTACTTCTATTTTACAAAGAATTTTGTGATAAATAAAATAAAATGAATCGGAAATTTTTTGAACAATTTTTGTCATCTCAAATATATAATTAGGAAGTATATTAAGATGATAGTTAGAAACATTGACTCAAAGTGCTAACAAGATATAATAAAACCTAGATATATCTTTCAAAAAGAAGAATACATATTTATAGGATGAAAAAATTCAACCTATTATTTTTTATAGCTTTTAGAAAACGCTTACAATTAGTGTGGAGGGGAAACCATGTCTAAGTTCACGAAGTATTTTTTAATGGAAGCTAAAGATGTGATTGCATATGTGAAAGAGAAATTGTCTAAGTTTGAACATGCAAAGGAGTTACAGTGTAAAGAAATAGGTGATGGCAATTTAAATTATGTGTTCCGCGTTTGGGATGAAAAAGAGAACATGTCAGTCATCGTAAAGCAAGCTGGGGATACAGCTCGCATTTCAGATGAGTTTAAGTTGTCGACAAACCGTATTCGTATAGAATCAGATGTTTTGCAGTTAGAGGATGAGTTAGCACCCGGACTTGTTCCTAAGGTGTATTTATTTGATAGTGTGATGAATTGTTGCGTAATGGAAGATTTATCGGATCACACAATATTACGTACAGCACTTATAAATCATCAAATATTTCCGAGGCTTGCGGATGATTTAACTACTTTTATGGTAAATACACTTTTATTAACATCGGATGTTGTAATGAATCATAAAGAGAAGAAGGAACTTGTGAAGAATTATATAAATCCTGAATTATGTGAGATTACAGAGGACCTCGTATATTCAGAACCATTTACCAATCATAATAAGCGTAATGAGTTATTTCCGTTAAATGAGGGATGGATTAGGGAACATATTTATAGTGATAAAGAGCTTCGTATGGAAGTAGCGAAACGTAAATTTTCTTTTATGACGAATGCACAGGCATTACTTCATGGTGATTTACATACTGGTTCTGTTTTTGTAAGAGATGATTCTACAAAGGTTATTGATCCTGAGTTTGCTTTTTATGGACCTATGGGATATGACGTTGGGAATGTAATGGCGAATTTAATGTTTGCTTGGGTGAATGCAGATGCAACGATACCACCTGGAGCGGAGAAAGATACGTATATGGATTGGTTACAAACTACGATGGTAGAGGTAATTGATTTATTTAAGAAGAAGTTTTTAGATGCTTGGGATATTCATGTGACCGAGATTATGGCGAAGGAAGAAGGCTTTAGCGAAGTATATTTACAATCTGTATTAGAGGATACGGCTGCAGTGACAGGTCTGGAATTAATTCGCCGTATTGTTGGATTAGCGAAAGTAAAAGATATTACTTGTATTGAGAATGAGGAAGCACGTGCTAGAGCGGAGCGAATTTGTCTTCAAGTAGCGAAGAGTTTTATTTTACGAGCGAATCAATATAGAACGGGTGCACGTTTTGTAGAAACGTTAAAAGAACAGTCAATGCACTACGCGAAGTAAGGGGAGAATATGATGGAAGAGCAATTAATACCCATTCAGTGGAAAGATGATGCTTTAGTTTTATTAGATCAAACATTATTACCGAATGAGGTTGTCTATGAATCTTTCAAGACAGCTGAAAGTGTGTGGGATGCCATTCAAGTAATGAAAGTACGAGGAGCACCAGCAATTGGTGTTTCGGCAGCGTACGGTGTGTATTTAGGAACAAAGGAAGTTATTCAAAGTAAGATGGAAGACTTTATAGAGGAAGTCAAAAAGGTATGTGCATATTTGGCAACATCAAGGCCAACGGCAGTAAACTTATTCTGGGCACTTGAAAGAATGGAAGCGATAGCGACAGAGAACGCGCACTTATCAATCGTCCAGTTGAAAGACAGATTACTAGAAGAGGCAAAAGAGATTCATAGAGAAGATGAAGAAATTAATCGTCAAATTGGAGAGCATGCATTAACATTATTCCATGATGAAATGGGAGTATTAACACATTGCAATGCTGGTGCGTTAGCGACGACTAAGTATGGTACTGCGACAGCACCAATGTACTTAGCGAAAGAAAAAGGATGGGACTTAAAAATCTATTCAGATGAAACTCGTCCTAGGTTACAAGGTTCAACGTTAACAGCATTAGAACTACAGCGAGCGGGAATTGATGTTACTGTCATTACGGATAATATGGCAGCTATGGTCATGTCACAAGGAAAAATCGATGCTGTAATCGTTGGATGTGACCGCGTGGCAGCAAACGGTGATGTAGCAAATAAAATTGGCACATTAGGCGTATCTATTTTAGCTAAATACTACAACATTCCGTTTTATGTAGCAGCGCCAACACCAACAATCGACTTAAAAACACCGACAGGAAAAGAAATTCCGATTGAAGAAAGGGATGCTTCTGAAGTGATTAATCGTTTCGGACAATATTCAGCTCCGAAAGAAAGTAAAGTATATAATCCAGCATTTGATGTTACTCCATATGAAAATGTAACAGCGATTATTACAGAAAAAGGGATTGTAAAGGCACCGTTTACGGAGAATTTAAAAAAGCTATTTCAATAAATAGATAAATATAAAAGTCAGTCATCATAAGCTTCATACTTAGGGGGATGTATATGTTATTACAAAAAGAAAGAGAAGAAATTGTAGCGTATGGAAAGAAAATGATCTCTAGTGGTTTAACAAAGGGGACTGGGGGTAATATTAGTATTTTCAATCGCGAACAAGGTCTTGTTGCGATTAGTCCAAGTGGTTTAGAGTATTATGAAACAAAACCTGAAGATGTAGTTATATTAAACTTAGATGGTGAAGTGGTAGAGGGAGAGAGAAAGCCATCAAGCGAACTAGATATGCATCTTATTTATTATAGAAATCGTGAAGATATAAATGCGCTTGTGCATACACATTCTCCTTACGCAAAGACGATTGCGTCATTAGGATGGGAGCTTCCTGCTGTTTCATATTTAATTGCTTTCGCAGGCCCGAATGTTCGCTGTGCACCGTATGAAACATTTGGTACGAAGCAATTAGCGGATGCTGCTTTTGAAGGCATGATTGATCGTCGTGCTGTGCTACTTGCAAATCACGGTTTAATTGCTGGTGCAAATAATATAAAAATGGCGTTTACTGTTGCAGAAGAGATTGAGTTTTGTGCTCAAATTTATTATCAAACGAAAAGCGTCGGAGAACCGAAGCTTTTGCCAGAAGATGAGATGGAGAATTTGGCGAAGAAGTTTGAAGGGTATGGGCAGCAGTAGAATGAAACAAAAACACCCTCAAGAAAAGATCTTGAGGGTGTTTTTTACGCTTTCTTAAGCAACAAATACATAAAGTAAGGAGCCCCAATTAAAGCAACGACAATACCTGCTGGGATGCCGTTAGGTTCAACGATGTTTCGGCCAATTGTATCTGCTAATAGCAATAGCCATCCGCCGATTAAAACGGCAATAGGCATGAAAATTTGATGTCTTGGACCTACTAAAGATTTCGCGATATGAGGAGCCATTAGTCCGATAAAGCTAATTCCTCCTGTTACGGAAACAGCTGCAGCTGCAAGCGCAACGGCTGCAACTAATAAGTATCTGCGTTCTTTTTCAATTTCAATTCCAACACCGATTGCGACTGGCTCGTTTAATGCTAGAATGTTTAATCGATTTGCTTTATAGAAAACGAACGGAATTAATACGATTAACCATGGGAGCATTGCTAAAACGAAGACCCAGTCATCTCCCCAAATGTTTCCGGCAATCCACTTGGCGATAAAGTCCACTTTCATACGATCAGCGGATGAAATAAGGACAATCATCATTCCAGATAGTGCAAATGAAAAACCAATACCGGTTAATGTTAGTCGGATTGGCTGAAGCCCAGTTGATTTACTATATGAAAATACGTAAATTAGAACAGCTGTCAGAAAAGCCCCGATAAATCCAACGACTGGTAGTAAGTAAAGAAATGAACCTACATCTATTGGAAAGTATAAAAAGAAAATAGCAACAGCAACACCGGCCCCAGAGTTGATCCCGAGAATACCAGGTTCAGCTAAATCATTTCGAGTAATTCCTTGGAATATAGCCCCTGATAAAGCGAGAGCCATACCAGCTAATAATGTAATCACAATTCTAGGTAGTCTTAAAGAGTATAAAACAAACTCCTCTTTAAAAGTCCCTTGTCCCATTAATGTTGGGAGTAGTCGATCATAAGATAAAGATGCTGAACCAAGTCCCATTCCAACTACAATGGTGGTGATGGTCAGTATTAGTAAAGCGAGTATAATAAGACGTTGTTTTCTTAGAATAGATTGCATCATGAGAATGTTTTTCCTCCTTTACGTACAATGAATAGGAAGAATGGTAACCCTACAATCGCGACAATTGCCGCAACTGGTGTTTCGTACGGAGCGTTAATAGTACGTCCGATTGTATCTGCAAGTAGCATAAAGGAAGCTCCAGCAATTGCTGACATCGGTATAACAAATCGGTAATCTGGACCGACAATTGGGCGTACCATGTGAGGTACCATTAAACCGATAAATGCCATATTTCCAACAAGCGCTACAGATGCACCTGCAAGTAAGATAATAATGATAAATAAAATAGTTTTAATAACAATAATTTTTTGACCAAGTCCAATAGCCACTTCCTCACTGAAACTAAGAACTGTTAATTTTTTTGCTAGTAAGATAGCGATAAAGATACTAATTGAAATGACTGGAATAATAATTTTTAATTGGCTCCAAGTTGTTCCAATTACGCCCCCAGCAGTCCAAAGTGATACATCTTGTGAAATTTTAAAATAAATGCCGATTCCTTCTGAAATTGCGAGTAGAAATGCGGAAACTGCAGCGCCCGCTAATACAATTCGAAGAGGAGAAAGGCCGCCTTTTTTCACCATACCAATTCCAAATACCATGATTGCGCCAATTGCCGCACCGATAAAGCAAGCTAATGTTAAGTAAAGATAGCTGATGGAAGGATTGAAAGCAAGTGTCAGTGCAAGCGCAGCATTTGCTCCACCAGATAGCCCTAATAAACCAGGATCTGCAAGTGGATTTCGTGTTAATCCTTGCATAATCGCTCCAGAAACGGCTAATCCAGCTCCTACAAAAATAGCAGCAACTTCACGTGGTAAACGTATTTCTCGAATAATAGATATTTTGTCTCCTTTAGCGGAGGAAGTGAGTGCTAACCATACATCTTTTATCGAAGTATCTGCAGCACCTAATACCATTGCAACCATAAAAATAAGAAAGAATGCAATTAAGCTTAAAATTAGTTTGTATGTAAAAGCTATAGAACGTGGATTTTCATGATCTTTTGTCATTCGTTTCACATCTTTTCTGTTCATAGAATAAAGGAAGAGGAATTCTTAAATTAAGAATTCCTCATGTTTGTATTATTTACCAAGAAAGTTCTTCTTGAAGAAGTCTAGTTGGAAATCTAATGTAAGTGGATCATTGAAATAGAATTCCATCATGTTTGCTTCATATACGCGATTATTTTTTACTGCTGGGATGTTTTTATATGATTCTGTCTCTTGGAATGAGTTATCAGTCTCTTTATTTTTACTTACGATTAAGTAATCACCAGCAAATTCCGGTAATACCTCAGTAGATAATGCGTAGTAACCTTCTTTTAATGCTTTTTCTTTTACTTTTTCAGGCATTTTTAATTTCATTTCTTGGTACAGGATTTCTGTTCCGCGGCCCCAGTTCTCGCCGTATACATAAAGCTGTTTGTTGAAGTTTTCTACAACAGAAACTGTTGCATCTTCACCGATTTTTGCTTTAATTTCTTTACCAGCTTCTTGTGCACGTTTCTTGAAGTCATCAACCCAAGTTTTTGCTTCTTTTTCTTTGTTTAATAACTTACCAATTTCTAAATGCTGTGTTAAGTAATCAACTTTTCCGTAAGTGTATGTTACAGTAGGAGCGATTTTCTTTAACTTATCGACATTTTTAATATTTGATAAACCGATGATTAAATCTGGATTTAGTTCAGCGATTTTTTCAACATTTTCATCTGATACTTCAGCAACATCTTTAAGTTTGCTATCAAAACGTGGGTTTTGTTTAGACCATGAATCTACCCCAACAAGATTTACATCTAATGACATTACGTTACCAGCGAATGATGATAATACAACAACGCGTTTTGGATTTGCAGGAACTTCTACTTTACCATTTTCAGATTGGTATGTAATTGTTTCTGATTTACTACCTTTTGCATCGTTCTTTTTGTCTGTAGAGCCATTGCTACAAGCACTCATAACAAGAACGAAAAGAACTGTTAGTGAAATAAATAACTTTTTCATCGTCTTTCTCCTTTAACATAGATGATATGTGTATACAATAATTTGTTTAACTGTAATCTTTTTGAAAGAGTAGTGGTAATGCAAAATAATTTATTAAAAATCTTGAATATGAGATTTTATAATATAGTATTAACCATATTAATGAAAGAAGATGTAATCTCAATTTGCTAATTATTAACAAATTGATAATGATTATCACTATTGATTCTTTAAATAATATAATTTTATATAGGTGTATTGTCAATAGTAATTTTGATTGTAAATTTTGCGGAAACAGGTTATATTTTATTGAGAATGATAATCAATGACTAGTAGCTGAGGAGTGACACGAATGAATCAAGAAGAATTGTTTGATGTAACTGTGATAGGCGGAGGACCTGCAGGGCTTTATTCAGCTTTTTATAGTGGACTCAGAGAGATGAAAACGAAAATAATAGAATTTCAACCACAGTTAGGTGGAAAAATACATGTTTATCCAGAGAAGATGATTTGGGATGTAGGAGGGCTGCTGCCAGTTACAGGTGATAAATTAATTGAACAACTTGTACAGCAAGGGCTAACATTTAAGCCAGAAGTGGTATTAAATACAAAAGTAGAATCGATTATTCGTAACGAAGATGGCACTTTTACGTTAAAAGCAAGCAATGGCGAAGAACATTTTTCAAAAACAGTTATCGTCGCAACTGGAAGTGGTATATTGAAACCTCAAAAGTTATCAATTGAAGGTGCTGAGCGATTTGAAGTATCTAATTTAAATTATACAGTGAAATCTTTAAAGCGTTTCAAAGGTAAGACGGTCATTATTTCCGGCGGAGGAAATTCTGCGGTTGATTGGGCAAATGAATTAGAACCAATTGCGAAAAAAGTGTATGTAACATATAGAAAAGAAGAATTATCTGGTCATGAAGCACAAGTAAAACAACTGCTGAACAGCTCGGCGGAGTGTTTCTTTAATACATCGATTACAAAACTCATTGCTGGTGATAATCATGAAGCGATCGAATATGTAGAATTGACAAATCATGAAACAGGTGAGGTTTCTCATTTACCTATTGATGAAGTTATTATTAATCATGGATATGAACGTGACATTACATTATTAGAAAATAGTGAGTTAGACGTTGCGATTATAGATAATTATTATATTGCAGGTAATGCAAATAGTGAGTCTTCAGTAGATGGATTATATGCTGCTGGAGATATTTTAAAGCACGAAGGGAAACTACACTTAATTGCAGGTGCATTCCAAGATGCTGGAAATGCTGTGAATAAAGCAAAGCAATTTATCCAACCAGATGCAAGTGAGTACGGAATGGTTTCTTCTCATAATGAAGTATTTAAGAAGAGAAATCGAGAACTGATTAAACAGATGATGAAATAATAAGGAACAAGTATACCCCCACATACTTCTCTATTCAAATGGATGAGAGATGTACGTGGGGGTTTTCCTGTTTACTATATTTTCAATCATTATAATGACACCGGTTTCATCAGTTCATATGATATGAACATTTTATTGGTAAAGCATCCTAGAAAACAATTTAGCTATGTTTTGCTTACGCAGAACATGGCTAAATTACGCTGTCCCTTTAGCGCGTTCATTAGGAAATGGCATATTTAGTATAGAAGCAATATATTGTTTTCCATGTTTTCGAGCCAATGATTCTAATATTTGACGGACGCGTTTTGTAAGATGGCCTTGTTTTTTGATGGCTTCACAATATGCGTCATAGAAAGCATATTTAGCCCAAAGGAAATCATCTTGTTGGAATAAGAAATGATTTTTGTACCATTCACCAATTGTATGATAACAATTGTTTTCATGTATTGCTGTGCTTTGAGAAAGAAAACGATCAGATAAAGATACATTCAAATGAGAAATTGTGTTTTCTGTTTCAACTTGTAGTGTTTTTTCTAACATTGTAATGATGTGACGAGTAGCCATATGTTAACTCTCCTTTGTGTAAATGGGTAATACCATTCTATATTTAAAAAATTCTTACTATATAATACTATACAATATATGGAATGCATCTACCTGCTTTTTGAACTGCATTTACAAAATCTTTTTTATTTGTTTACAAAAATAAAGTAAAGTAAGATACAGTATAGATGAAAAAATAATAAAGGAATGAACGCATTGTATATAACAGTAGAAGAGACTGCGGAGTATTTGAATTTACCGAAATCGTATATTGAAGAGTTAATTCAGCAAAAGAAAATTCGTGCGCTATTCGATGGAGAGCAATATTTAGTAAATAAAGAACAATTCAATACACATTTAGAACAAATGGAGAAATATAAGCAGTTAGTGGAAGAAATATTAAATGAACCAATTCCAGAAGATATGGATGTTAAAGACGAAGACTAAACTTTGGGAAATCCCGTATGAAGATATGCAGAAATGTATCTTCATACGGGATTTTTGTTTAAATGTATCAAAATCCTAATGGGCACGCAGAATTTCTTATATTTTTGATAGGTAGTAGTCTACCATGTTAAAAGCATATTTTTTTCTAGCTAGGACAAACATAGAGAACGTAACCTGTACAGATACATATACTATCAGTGCAAAAGCTTATAAATTAATGGAAGGGGTTTTCTCGTGAGTTTATTTCATTGTGATTTTCTGAAAGACTTAATTGGATCTTTTGTGAGAGTAAACAGGGGTGGTCCAGAATCTCAAAAAGGAACAATAATATCAGTATGTCCGGACTACTTCGTATTGAAGAATGAAAAAGGTGAGCTTTATTACTATCAACTTAGCCATCTGAAAAGTATTACGAAAAATGCAAAAGACTGTGGATCAAGTGATTGTGATTGGGAAGATTGCGAATGTGCAGACGACTTTGAAGCACTACTTCTAAGCTTCAAATATTGCTGGGTGAAAATTAATCGCGGTGGTCCAGAGAAAGTGGAAGGCATTTTACAAGATGTTTCTTGTGACTTCGTTACATTAATTGTAAAAGAAGAAGTTATATTAATTGCAATAAAGCATATTAAAAGTGTT
>NZ_JAKUFQ010000019.1:0-72047 GCF_022663475.1 Bacillus cereus group sp. BfR-BA-01382 | reverse complement strand
ACAATATAAAATAACAGCAGGACCTCGTATTAATATCGACTATGCAGAAGAAGCTGTACATTATCCGTGGCGTTTTTATTATAAGGGGCATCCGTTTGTTTCAAAGAAATAAACGATATCAATGATCTTTCAAATATATCTATCGTAACTTACAATATATCAACGATTTTTCAAATATATCTATCATAACTTACAATATATCAACGGTTCGACAAGAAATATCGATTTATCGACAAATAATAACATTACGAATAAAAGAAGACTGTTCCAAAATGGAACAGTCTTTCCCTCTTACTCTGCACCTTCCGCAGTTGCAATATTATCCTCTAAGTTTTCTCTTGATAATTCAGCCGCCATAAAATCTGCTGTTTCTGGAAGTGCTAAATGCATATGAGCTTTTTGACAAATTTGGATCGTGCAGTTTTCTACAACATAGTCGAAAACATGTCCGCCTCCGCTTCTTTCATCATCAATGTAATGTAAGTGGAATCCAGCTACCCCAATACCTTGTGCGTAATCTGGTGTCCAAAATCCAGCAAGCGTACCTTCTGTATTTTCAAACGAAAAGATTGGTTGCGATTTCGTCACTTCAACGAGTGGTGTATACGGTTTTTCTTGTCTTGGAACAGTTCTCGTTCTTACTTCACGGAACGTACCGTCCATTCGAATAGCGTAAAATAAGTTTTTACTTGGCATTAATTCATGTAATAATGCTTCAACTTCTTCACGATTCATCGGATGCTCTACCGTATAACTCATTTCTTTTTCAAAAAACGTTACAGTCGCAAATGGCGTTGTTTCTTCTGGCTCTACTTTTTCCGCTGAACCGTCTGAACGTAAATGATAAAATTCATTATCAAATGCAATCATTTCACCATCTAATTGATCAAATGTGCCGATGCCGAAATCACCATGTTTTTTCAAATCTTCAAAGCTAATCACACCATCATATATACCATCTAATAGCGCAAGCATTGTAGATGTTTGATATACTTCATTACTCATTTTCGTTTTTTTTGCATCAATATCAATTAATTGCGCAACAGTCATCTCAAATCTGCCTCCATTAGTTTAATTGGTTTGGTAATAATTTTTCGCTTAATTTAATGTTGTCACGATAGTCAATTGGAATATCAATAATGACAGGACCATCTGCTGCTAATGCTTCTTTTAATACCCCTTCTAATTCATCAGGCGTGTTAACACGAAGACCTAACGCTCCGAAACTTTCCGCATATTTCACAAGATCAACATCACCAAACTCTGTAGCTGATGTTCTACCGTATTTCATCATTTGTTGGAATGCAACCATATCATATGTGCCGTCTCTCCAAACAAGATGGACGATTGGAGAATTTAAACGTACCGCCGTTTCTAACTCCATCGCTGAGAATAAGAAACCACCGTCACCTGATACGGAAACTACTTTTTTACCTGGTTCTACTAAAGTAGCTGCGATTGCCCAAGGAAGTGCAACACCTAACGTTTGCATGCCGTTACTAAATAATAATCTACGTGGTTCATAAGAACGGAAACATCTCGCCATCCAAATAGAATGGGAACCGATGTCACATGTAACAGTTGTATCGTCACTAATTAAAGAACGAAGTGTACGAATCACTTGAAGTGGATGCGTAACACCCTCCGAAGCACGGTTCGGAACTTCTGCTTGTTCTGATAATTTCGCGCGTAATCGTTCTAATACCGCTTCTGATTTCGTACTTAATACAAGTTTCGGTAATTTCTCCGCGATGCTATTTACCGTTAAGGCAATATCACCAATTAATTCACGCTCTGGTTGGTAATCATGGTCGATATCTGCTTGATGGTCGTCAAGATGAATAATCGTTCTGTCGCCAAGTTTATTCCAGAATTTTGGATCATACTCGATTGGATCATAACCGATAGAAATAACAAGGTCTGCTTCTTCTAGTAAAATATCACCTGGTTGGTTACGGAATAATCCAACGCGGCCGAAGAAATGATCTTCTAACTCACGTGAAATCGCACCAGCTGCTTGATATGTTTCAACGACAGGAAGTTCTGTATCCGCAATTAATTTACGAACAGCTTTCGTCACTTCATTTGTGCTCGCTCTCATACCGAGTAAAATAACTGGTAATTTCGCTGATTTTATTTTTTCTACTACATATGTAATATCATTTGTGGGAGCGATTCCAAGCTGTGGCTTAGAAAGCGCACCGATAGACTCTACAGTTGTTTCCGCAGTCATAACGTCTTGCGGAAGACTTACTAAAGTAGCTCCCGGATTTGTGGAAGTCGCACTTCGAAATGCATTACTAAGTGCTTCTGGCACATTATCAGGATGCTCTACTTCTACGCTATATTTTGTGATTGGTTCGAATAGTGCAGCATTATCCATAGATTGATGCGTACGTTTTAATCGATCCGTACGCGGTACTGCACCAGCTAAAGCAACAACGGGATCACTCTCCGCATTCGCAGTAACAAGACCTGTCGCTAAATTTGATGTCCCTGGTCCTGAAGTTACAAGACATACGCCCGGTTTCCCTGTTAATCTACCAATAGCAGCTGCCATAAATGCTGCATTTTGTTCATGACGACAAACGATTAACTCTGGTCCTCTTTCTTGCAATACATCAAATACAGAGTCAATCTTTGCTCCTGGAATACCGAAAACATGTGTAACACCTTGTTTAATTAAACAATCAACAACAAGATCTGCTCCTTTTGTTTTTGTCTTCACGTCGTTTGCTTTTACACCTGTACTCAAACTAATCATCCCTTTATTTCATAATGTGTGTAATAAAGATTTTAATTTCACCTAGTTAATTAAGCTGGTGAAGTATCTTTATCATTATATTACAAATGCATTATTTTTCCAACAATATGAATTTGAAATTATTTTGACAAGTTTTAAAGAATGCGCTTACAACCTTTTGTTTATCTTAAAATAACATTTTTATATCTCTTCTAAAAATACGCAAAAATATTTTCACCCATTTATAATATTAAACAATCTTATAGTACCTTGCAAAGAACAATAGTAAGTGATATATTTGTAAATAATGAAATACCCATTATTTGGAATGTTATTCGCAATTAGTATATCTCCTTTCAAAAAGTAGATATAGATTGTGTGTGCTGTTTAGAAAAAAGATAGGATTTTCAGCCATAATTCATCATTTTATAAAGGAAAGTGATCGTTATGAACAAAAGTGAATTTTTAGAACAACTTAGTTCTTCCCTACGGAATATGCCTAATTCAGAAAAGGAGGATATTATCTCGGAGTACGAAACTCATTTTATTAGTGGTAAACAAGATGGAATATCTGAAGAGGAAATTTCTAAAAAGCTAGGAAATCCTAAAACTATCGCTAAAGAACTTAATATTTCATATGTAATAAGTAAAGCTGACAAGAAACGCAGCCTAAAAAATATTATGACAGCACTGTTTTCTGTTATGAGCTTAAGTGTTTTAAACTTTATATTTATCATTATCGCCTTTTTCGTATTACTCTTTCTATTACCGCTTCTTCTAGCACTTATAATTGCTACACCATTATTAATTATTTCACCTATCTTATTAATAGGATTAGGATTCTTTAAAGGGTTTCATCAAATCAGTTATTCCGATGTTTATAATGTATTTATAGCTTTTTGCATCGGCTTACTAATATCCGTCATATCTTATCAATTAATAAAACATATATACTCACTTTTAGTTAAGTATTTAAAATGGAATTTAGCTATTTTACAAAGATACTAATGAATATAAAAGGAGATTAATATGAAAAAGTATATTTTATATCCACTCATGTTACTTACAATGTTATTTCTATCAGCTTGTTCAAACAGTGTACAACCTAAGGAAGAAAACGATGTCCAATCTATTAAAGATGTTGCTATTAAAGTTCCAGAAAATATATTTAGTTCCTCAAAGAAAAATGAAAATATTAGTGAAGACGAAATGAAACAAAATATAAAAAGTTATTTAAATTATAGCGGAGAGTTAGACGAAAATATCGTTCCACTTTCATCCACTACATCCGATGAAAATATCACTGAATCTGACCGAGAAAAATTACAAAAACTAATAGAATTAGCGAAACAAAATGATACAAACTTCCATAATTTTATTAGTAACAATACAATCCCTGATGATTACAAAAAGCCTTCAAAAGAAATATATGAATTTATTTCATCATCTACAGCACTTTCAGTAGAACTAGATCAAGAATTAGACAAACTCGCTCAAGATCGTAACTTATTCAAAACTGATTTCTCTTTTACAAAGCGCTTTGAGAAAGCTAATGGTAGGAAGCAAAAAGAAATTGAAAAGTTTTTGAAGGAAAAGAACATTAAAACTGAGTATTTCAGTAAGTGATAATACATGTTAGATCATACATTCCTCTTTAAAATATTCACCAACATATAGGGATTTTAAAGAGGCTTTATTATGTGTAAGGATGCACTTCATCCGTTTCCCCAAAAAAAGGCCTCCTTAAAGGAGGCCAAAGCAAAAACAACAAACGCAAAATAACAACAAATAATGGACGATAAAATCACTATATTGACAAAGTATAGGATTTTTATCAATTGGAGTAACTCAACCCTAAATTACTCTTTTAACAATGCAATACTAATAACTTATTACAGCAATTTTTTACCGTGTCTTAAAATAATTGACTGTCTTTCAAGTAATTTTCTTTATATTGATTGTTATTAATTAGTATATACTTGAATACGACTATACACCCTAATAAAAGGCAATATATTAAGCTGCTAGTCCTCGCGAGTTTATTTTGCCTTTTATGTAACTATACTATATTCTTCCATTTATATCACCGAACATTCCTCTCGCATTCACGCATTTTTTCTTGCGTGAATACCGCGTTATATCGGCACATCTGCTAACACCCACTCTAACTTTCCTTTATATTCCATACCAACTTTAATAAGCGGACTAGGCTCAATAAATAATCGGATACCATTCGTTTCTTCATTCCAAGCTACTTCAGTCGGTTCGTTATTCCTTGAAATAGACGCAGCCACTTCTACAGCCGTTTCACCTAACGTATATTGTTGACTGCCCTTTACATACCTCATAGCATTAATTAGCGGTTCTTTTACACCTCAACCGCTAGTACATTGAGATTAGAAAATAATAAAGAAATATTAATAATTGCTATTATCATAACAATTATCACCTTTTTTCCAATTCGCATCTTGTATCGCCCTCTTTTCCCATTCATAACGCAGTGCACATTTTAAAAATCATATAATAATATTGTTATATTACATCCCCTTCTCTTTCACACCCGTATATTATACACACTTTCCAAAATCACGTAATTTTCAAACCTGTTAATTTACGACCTTGCGAATCTATAAATTGGCCATTCTGACTAATATTCTCTTTCTTTCAAATACTTTATAAAAAAATACAAAACACTATTTCTTAACAGTGTTTTGTATCATGCTATCATTCTCTTAATAGTACTTACATCATCAATATATATCGTTTACTATTCTTGTTCGCCATCTTTTTTCTTAGAGCGTCTTCCTAGCAAGAATACTAAAACTAGTAGTGCTACAAGTAATAAAATTCCACCGATAATATAGTACAGAGTATAATCCTTTTTGGCCTCTACAGCTGTATCATTTAACTTCTGTGCTTCTTTTCCTTCAATCGTAAATTTTTTGGTCCACTCCCATTTCTGGTCACCGTCCGTTGCTTTCATTTCTAGACGGTATGTTCCTGGCTCTAAAGCTTTATTGTCCCAACTAATTGCATAATCGAAGTTAGAATTTGGTGCCATTCTTAAATTTTCTTTTTTCGTTTCATGTAGTATATCTTTACCTTTTTCAGTGTATACCTTTGCATCTACGCTTAAATTCTTTAACATTGCTGGTTTTATATTTTGTAAATTCGCTGTCACTACATTACGCGCATTCACTTGACCTGGTTTTACTTCATTTAATTTCATATCTGGTTTTACTTCTGCATCCGTTTCTCTTAATACAACACCGATAGCATATGCATACTTATTTTTGATTTGCACACCTTCTGATTTTTTCTTATCTTCTTCATCTTCTTTTTCTTTAAAGTATAAACCACCTAAAATCACACCATCATATGATTCTGTAGGCATTTCAATATTCACATTTACTACTACTGTACTTTTCGCTGGAATTTTTGTCTCCTTTTGTACTTTAGCAATTTTTGAAAATGGTGTCTTTAATGTAGTATCAAACTCTGGATTCACTACACTGTAATCAGTGATTCCATTATTATTTGTAATTGCGGTATTCGCATTTGTCTCTACTTCTACTTCTTTATCTGTATCATTTTTCATTTGTACTTGCAGCGTTTGTTTTTGTCCTGGTTCCATCTTCAAATCAAAATATGTTTGGTTTTTATCCACTTGATTTTCTGGAATGACCGCGGTTACCGCAAATTTCATTTCAGCTGCTTCTACTTTCACATTAAAAACAGTTATACAAATCGCTACAGCCAATAAAAAACTCATAATTTTCTTTACATATTTCATACTATATTCCTCACATATTCCATAGTTTAATATACAAACGAAAGAGATAAAGACTGAAAAACAGCTTTATCTCTTTCGTTATTTCTCTTAAATGCTTCTATTACATTGGTGCGTCTTTTAATTCCCAAGTTAGAGAAGTTGTGTACTGAGCTTGTTCTTTTTTCGTTTTACCCGGTACACTTAACTCAACGCTCTTCTCGCCATCTTTTACTGATTCACCGAACGAATTCGTCCATGTTCCCATACCTTCTTCTTCTTGGGCTGTCGCAACATCAAAAGCTTGACCTGGAGTTAAAGCGATATTTTGTGCAGCTGTTGGTGCCTTACTACCAGCTGCGGAATTTAACGTACCGTTCTTCAGCGTTAAAGTAGCTCCCGTTAACTCTTTAGCATCTGCAGTTGTAAATTGATCGTTTTGTTTTACTGTTAATTTCCACCCTGCATTTGTACCACGATTATCTGTTACTTGTACAAAGTTTGGAACTTCACTTTCAGCACCTGTTTTTTTATTTTTCACATTATCTAATTTTGCATAGTACACCTCGTTATTACCAGATGCTTTTTGTTTGTCAAAATTAAAGTTAGATACATAGTCGATACTTAACGGGCCGTTGGTTCCTGGCTCATGTGTATCATCTGGATTTTCTGGATCTACAATTGGCTCTACTACTTCATCCGGATTAATTGGATTAATTGGATCTACCGTATCTGTATTTTTTTCAAACTGAATAAAAGCTTTTGAATTTAACGTTCCACCATCTTTTTCTGCGAAAGCTGATGTTCCTCCCGCTAATGTTGTTAATGCGAATGCTCCTACTACTGCTACTTTTGTAAATTTCATATTAGTTCTCCTTTTACGTTATTTTTCTTTTTCAATATTCAGAAATTATTTCGGTGTATCCTCTAAAGTCCAAGTTAATGTCGTTTTATACTTTGCATCTTTTACCTTTTCTGTTGTACCTGGTACAGATAAACTAACACTGTTTTTAGCTTGTTCAATATCTTGACCATATGCAGTTGTCCATGTTCCCATACCTTGACCTTGTTGTGCACTCGTTACATCTTGTGCTGATCCGTCTGGATTTAACGTTACAGGTTTTGCCGTTGGCGCGTATTTTTTATCTGTTGCAGAGTTTACAACTGAATTCATTAATTTAATCTCAGCACCATCCAACTTTTTACCGTCTGCAGTTGTAAATTGATCATCTTGTTTTACCGTCAGTTTCCACCCTACGTTTGTACCACGGTTATCTGTGATTTGTACATAATTTGGCACTTTTTTTGTTTGTCCTGATGCTGTTTTTACATTTTCTAACTCAGCATAGTAAACTTTATCATGACCAGAAATCGATTGTTTTCCGAAATGGAAATTAGATACATAATCAATACTTAACGGTCCATTGGTTCCTGGCTCATGTGTATCGTCTGGATTTTCTGGATCTTCAATCGGCTCAACTACTTCATCTGGGTTCGTTGGATCAACCGGTCCCGTAATACCTTCATTTTCTGTAAAGATTACATCCGTTACAGACTTCATTGAAGCTGCTTCTTCTGCAAATGCTTGTGTTCCCCCTGCAAGCGCTGCAAGTGATACCGCTCCTGCTAATGCTAATTTTGTTAATTTCATCATTTACCTCCACTAAATTAATTTATTTAATAGAAACTTTTGTTTCTATTTTCCTAGTTTGAAATAATGTTATACAGGCTGCTATCAATAAACCTACCCCTGCATACTGCAAAATAAGTGAGGTTTGTCCGCCTGTTTTTGGCAACACCTTATTAGTAATCCGGTCGTCTGATATATTGACGACTATTTTAGATCCATCTGGAATCAATGGATCCTCAATTTCTGACGGATTATAACTATTTGAAAAAGTAATTCCTGCTTTTGAATTCATACTATTTGCCAATACTTCTTCATAAAAGAGAAACACCGGTACTACTAGTATCATCAGTAATAGGACGTATTTCTTCACCATTACACTATCTCCTTTCTAAATTTAATATCTACATTCTAGCTTCTAGATATTTCACTTTAAATTGGAGCATTCGTTAACGTCCATTCAAGCTCACCTTTATAGCTCTTATTTACTTTTATATTTGGACCTGAAGTAACCCGTAAGCGAATCCCTTCGTCATCCTTCCAATCAAACGAAACATCTTCATTATTCGTTGAAGTATGAGTAGTAACTAAGTAAGACTGTTCATTTAATACGGTATCAATACCATTTGTACTATATACAATCGAATCAGGTAATATATCATTGTCCGTATTCATTAATGGGCTTGTTTGCTTTACATAAACTTGCCACTCAGTCTTATCTTTACGTTTATCAGAAACAATTAATTTTCCTTTCATACCGTTACGGTTAAAGACTTTCTCCCTTGATTGAACTTTTACATTACCAAACGAAATACTTTGTGGCACATCAATTAGCTCAAGATTCCCACCAATTACACTTACTTTAATCTTTCTTTCAACATCTTTAACTTTTAAAGTTACAGTGTAATCACCAATTTGATTTGTTAAACCACCTATATCTACAATTTGAACTTCCTTCGTAACATCAGCTCCGCCTGGAAGTTCCCACGCCTTCACTTCTGCTTCTTTCAATATAAACTGCTTTAACTGTTCCACATCTGTCGGCACATCATCTACAACAGATACAAAATCCCTCGCCTGTATGGCAGCTTCATTTCCAATCGTAACCTGATCATCTTTTATGAATACAGGAACAATCACTTTCGTTGCGTTTCCAGCCGCATCCGTTATTGTAACTTCAGCTTCAACATATCCTATTTTCGATACATCTGGGTTTTTCGTAACTTTGTAAGAAAGATTACTATCAGAAATACCTGCATTATCATTTACATTCGTTACATAATCTTTCGCATTATCCGATAAATCATCCCCAATTTTGATTACTTGAGTAACCGGACTAGCTGTCGGTGGCATTGTATCTTTCACGCTAACGAGATCAGATTTCTCACTTACGTTTCCTGCTGCATCTGTAGCTGTTGCATAATATTTAGTTCCAGGAACTAAAGGTCTTTTCTCTTCTGGTATTACAAATGTATATATTCCGTTAGCATCTGCTTTCACCGATCCAATTAGCACATCCTCACTATAAATATGTACGAATGAATTTGGTTCAGCTTTTCCTTGAAACTTTTCGGATATATCTTTAATTGGTTCCTCAAGAATAGGCTTTTCTGGAGCTGTTTCATCCTTAACAATTGTTTTTGACTCAGCAAATTTACCATTTAAATACGAGAAAGCTTTTACTGTATTTCCAGCCGTTAAATATTTCCCTTTAGGCAAAGTAAATGAATATTTCCCTTCACTATCAGCAACTACGTGATACTTTTCAGAAATATTTATATCAGAAGAATCAATTGTTGGACTTGGAATTGCATCGTCTCCTGATAAACGCACTAACGCACCTGGATTTGTAACACCCGTAATAATATGACTGTTTTCTTTATTCTGATTATCTGTTAATTCATCAATAGAAACTGCTACATTTGGAATATATTCAAATAGTACTCTTTTAAAGTTTTGCGTTCGGAAGTTTTCTCGGAAATCATTTTGTACTTTTTCAGTTAATGAATTCCCTACTGCTTCTCTAACGTCACTATAATTATATTTAACCTGCATTCCATACATCGGATTCCAGATGTAACTTGGTTTATCATCATCATCGATTGACACACCATTTTTCCAAGCTTTTACACGCTGTACATCTACATCTAATACTCCACTTACACCATACATATAAATTAGCCTACTTGATGCATGAGAATTATCTAATGCCAAATTTACTCTTTCAGCATTTGCGAATTGGAACTTTGCATTTGTACCAATATAAATAAGGTTTTTTGATCCAGTTCCATCGGAATGTACATCGAACGTTGATTTTTCACCAATTATAAAAGAGCTTCCATTCCCTGCATATACACTTGCTTGCGTAGAAGTTGATGTGTTTTCTGATTTCACAGTTAATTTCGCACTATCAGCAACTTTAAGATTTGCACTTGGTCCTAGATAAAGCGCATTGTAACCTAGATTACCTTTTGTATTAATGTTCAACTCTGCATTCTTTTTTACAGTAATCCCCGAATTTGTTCCTTCAACACGTATTCCGCCTCGATTGCTAGTTGAAGTTGTATTCACGTTAACTTTTGCACCGTCATGGATTATAAACTGCCCTTGCGTTACAATTACTGCCTGCGGATTTTCTCCGCCAGTATCAGATGCTGAAACATCAATAATGGCATCTTTCCCTACATCTACTGTTCCACCATTAAATAGCCCAAATACTGCTGATTTTTTAGTACTACCAGTATAATGAGTACCTTCAAGAAATTTCACATTTGTCGCTTCAACATTTTGCTGTGTATCTGTACCGATAGTTGGAATAGATTTTCCGTCTAATGACGTGTATTTTTCAACCGATTGAACATTCAGCTTACCAGCAAATATAACATCCGCATTATAAGAACACGTTAACTGCGGTCCTATATAACTCAAGTTTTCATATTTTATAAAAGCAGAGTTAGAATTCGGAGGTGCATCCATCCGAAACGGTCCATAATAGTTACTTCCAAGAATGTTTATATTTCGTATAGTAAGATTCATTTTATTCGCCACAGTAGCTGTGAAAACCCCACATAGCCCTCCAAAGTCAACAGTATGACCATTTCCTTCAATCACCAAATCTGATCTAACTGGAAAAGTGAGAAAACCATATGCAGGGTGATTTACAGTAAAGTCGTTTTTGATGTTAATCTTTGAAACACTCTTATCATTCAACGCTTCTCTAAATGTTTTATCATCATAAACATCTACTGTGCCATTTACTACAGCATGTTTAACTTCCTGGTTCTCTAAGCGCTCTTCTACCTTTTCTATAGTCGCTTTTTCATTAGACGCTTTTTCTTCATTTTTCACTTCTTCAACATGTGTTTTTTCTGAATCAATTATTTTTTCTATTTCTGCTTGAGTTGTTTCTTTCTGTTTCACGACATTTTCTTTGCTTTCTTCAGAGCTTACTTCTTTTAGCCCAGTGCCTTCTTCATTATGGATTTCTACATTTTTTTCGCTTTTTTCTTCTTTATCACTTTGATGAATGATGTCAGACTTCTTCTCTTCAGAAGTCCCTTTCACCATTGGATTTTCAGTAATATATACTATTGGATTTATTTTCGATTGAACTTCTTGATTCCCTTGCTTTAGCTTCGTCTCGAATTTATAAGTTCCAGGCCTTTTTCCTTTCACCGACAAACGTACTACATCTAAAGCTTTACTTTGTGAATTTTTCTCAATTTGAATTACCGCATTTTCTATTAAACGAATTCTTTCAGACGTGCCATTTCGTTCATTCAATAGTTTAGTCGCCTCTTCATCAAATTCCATACCTTCTGGCACTACAATCTCAACTTTGTCACCAGTTTTTTTCAATTCCATTATTCTTAATACTATTTCTTCATCTACCTGCGCTTTATTCTTTTCAGATTGTAACAATAATTTTATTTCTTGATTATCTTCAATTGCATAAGCTGTACTTGATAAAGCATCTAATGTACTTAATTGTGTAAAAATAATCGTACTTGCTAAACAAATACGCCCTATTTTTTTTCTTTTATTCAATATCTTCATTTTCCTCCTTTCTTTATTCACTAAAGTACTTAAAACACATATAATTAAATACTTCAATTTATCTTTTTTAGTCTATATCCATTAAGTAAGACAACTAAGTTTTCAACTCTACATATAATGTTAACCATTTTCTTGAAATACATAAACGAAAAGTACGCACGGGGGAACGCATTTATTTTTGCGGGAAACCGTGCGAAAAACCAAAATTATCCATATCACATAAATAAAAAAGGCATAAACCAATATTATATTGAGCTTATGCCTAGCGAAATAAACCTTATTTTGTTTTATATAAATCTTTCTCTTTCATAAACAAGTTACACTTATACACATATAACCAATCCTAATTGCTTCATATTGTTAAAGTATAAATAATCCCTAGTTCTTGCGCCTTTTGTACTGCTTCCATCCTTGATGACACCTGTAACTTATGAAATATGTCAGTTAATTTATATTCTACCGACCTTTGACTTAAATTTAATATTTCGGCAAGCTCTCTATTTGTTTTCCCCTTACTTACTTCAACTAGGATTTTTTTCTCTTCTTCATTTAAAGATACTGCCCTTTCGGGTCCATCTTCTATGCTTATATTTGATATATTTTCTGTTATTCTCAATTGCCTAACTAATTGATAAGGTAAAACAACTTCTTTTTTCACTGCATGGTGTATTGCATTTATCACTTGCTCCTCAGAAGAAGTTTTACTCAATACACCAAGAATCCCATTATCTATTAGCAAATTATAATGTGCAAATACATCAAATCCTGTAAAAATAAGGATCGATGCCTCTGAATGTATCTTTAATATTTTCTTAGATAACTCTAAACCGTTTATATTCGGCATTTGTAAATCAATTAAGTAAACATCATATTTTTGATTCTTAATTATTTTTTCTACTTCTATACTATTATGAACTACATCTACATTCATCTCATCGTATTTTTCAATTAACGCCTTCGTCCCTAATCCTACTGCAACATGATCATCTACTACAAGTATTGAAATCATATTCTCATCCTTTCAATATCATTACACACAAAATCACCCTATCATCTGATGACTCATCAAAAGCTAATTATCTTTAAATTTAATAAGTATTTGCAAACCAAGATTAGGTTTTGATTCAACAGACATCTCTCCATTCAAACTTTGTATCCTAGTGACAATCCCAGACAAACCTAATGTGTTATAAGAATAGTTTACTTCATCTAACTTAATACCGATCCCATTATCTACATAAGTTAAATATAGATAATCATCTTTTTGAAATAATCTTATCGTTACATTTGTCGATTTTGAATGTTTCATCGCGTTACTTAATAGCTCCTGTACAATTCGATAAATCGCTTGTTCATGTTCAATACTAGGCACAACAATTCTTTCAGGAATATCATAATAGAAGAAAAAGGTCGCTTTTAAATTAATCTGCTTAAATAAATTCAGTAGTGCTTGTTTTAAACCTACTTCATATAAAAATGGCGGCCTCAAATTATTACATGTTTCACGAATTGTATAAATATGATCTAATAGCTCTTCATGTATTTCATTAAGTATATCTTTCATTTCCTCATCTTTAACACGTTCATTATAACTCTCAAATTTTCTAGTTAAACGTATTTGATCTTGCAAAACTCCATCATGTATATCACTTGCAAGATTTGTTCGTTCTTTTTCCGATAGTTTGAACATAAGTCTCGCCAACCACATGGGTGGGTGCTCTAAACTTTTTATTTCCTGTAATTGCTTTAATAAATCTTCAATTTGATTAGAACACTCTAATAATAAATCTGCATAATTACATAATGTTTCAATCCAAACTACTTCATCTACATTTAAATTTTCTTTTCCATTATAATTACACAATAAAATAAGCATTTTATCTGCTGAAGCAGATAAAACAAATCCAAAGTGTTTTTCTAACTGTACGATGGAACCAACCTTGTAGGTATCTAGTTGATGATTAAATAACGTTTCTATCGTCCGGTGAGGAACATATTCACTATCCAAAACACGGACAGACTTCTCAATTTTATTTATTTCTACGCAGCACGTCTCTTCAAGTTTTAAAATATCCGCTATTTCTCTTCGCATACTATAAATTAAATTTGATAGTTTATATTCATTTTTTGCTTGATGTAAAAATCGATGCAAACTGAATTGATAATTTTTTTGATGATGATATAAACTTTTTCTCAACTTAAAATCTATATAATCCTTAATATATAAAAAACAAATACAGATAATAATAGCAATAATTCTAAATTTTATCCACTCTAATAGACTTGCCTCACTCTCTTCAAAAATTACCATAGTTAATACTGCCAAAAATATGTTAATCCCTACAGATAAAATAATATAATGCGGTAGTCGCTGAATAATAAATCTAAAATTAAACAACTTCCCTGCAATTACTAAATAAAACAAGCACACTGGGATAAATAAAAAGAAAATCCCCGTTGTTTCACTGCTTATAAACTCTTCTCCATAATATAAATTTGGAATTAAATATAAACAAACAAATGGGGTTGCCGACACAAAAAAACTAATAATAATAATTTTTAAATATTTAATGTAACTACTATTTTTACTTTTAAAATAAAATCTTACTAAAAGGTATACTGTACAACAAAATAATATCAAACTTAAAATGATCGTAAACAAATTAGCCCATTCATTATGTTCTATATATACGAAAATACTCACTATAATAAGGAATATCGATATTGCATTTAAAACTTTTGATTGCTTTGGTATCAAAAACTTTATTTGATTATTCAAAAAATACAACATCATGAACCGAATAAAGAAAGTAAATGAACATACTAATGAAATTGAAGCCACAATAAAAGAGAATATATCATCTCTTTCAACAGCCATAATACTAATAAAGTTCACACCAAGAGAAATTAAAAAATATACTAGATTAATGGTACTACGATTCATTTCAGGAACAAACATTAAAAGATAGAATGCCATCAAAAAACATACTACATAAAACCCAACTGGAATGAACAAATGATAAAATAATTGCTTACTATAAGGTGTATATTTTATCTCATACTCTTTTATTTCCCCATTCCTATTTAATGTGATTTTTTTCGCTTGTTCAATTGAATGATACGATCCAACTGTAAAATGTTTAGATGGTGACTCGTCATCAATTTTTTCTATAATATCTCCTATTTGGAAATCTCTTTTTCCTGCCCAACTATATTTTGATAAGTCATATATAACATATTGGTTAGAATCTTTTTTTACAGATATACCCATCTCAGGATATTCTTTTATTAAACTAGCGAAATAAACACTAACTATAAGTGAAAATAATAGAATCAACAACTGCCACTTAGATTTCCACATTCTTGCTATCATTGCATAAATCCTTTTGCAAACGCAACCATATACATTGCCCCCCCTAGGTATTATCCAAGGAAATTTTTTTGTTTTTCATTCCTCAATAAATATAGAATTATTTACCTTATACTTTCACATTGAAAATAAATCCGCATTTTTTCAAAGGTAAATAAAATATATATTGCCCTCCCTAGGTATTCTTAAAATTTTTTTGTTTTTCATTCCTCAATAAATATAGAATTATTTATCTTACACCTAAAACATTAAAAATGGCTCTATATTTTTCAAAAGCACATAGATTAAACACACTTCTAAAAAATCAGAATCCCATAAAAATATATACTCACCATCGTTAGATTAGGAAAAAATTATAACACAAATTTTTGAGAATTATAAGCTACTTTCCCACTATATATACTATATTAATATAATATTACTTTAGTACTATCTGGCTGACGTGTTAAATAAAATTCATTATTCTTTTTATAAATCTCAATACCTTTTGTAAGTATCTTTACGTTATTTATAAAAATAGTTGAATCATTTACCCAAATATTTTCAACCAATTGCGATCCTTGATAAAAGAAATCATTTTCTATCATCATATGAAGTACATGTTTCGCTAATATTTCCGTTTTAAAACTATGTAAATCTATAAGGGTCTCCATCTATTCTAACCTCTTCCATTTATCTCTATTAATTTTCTCCGCAGCACATACATTATATGTAAAAATTACAATTGTTTCACCGAAATACTAATGCGCCTCTACGAAATAGATAGGAGATGGCTGAAAGAGAATTCCCTCAATATGCTCTATATTCATATAAATTTCAAATAATAAACAGTGAGTGGCGATGAAAAAACACTGATTATTAGCTGAATCAATCGAGCGTTTATAGACACCGCAATCCAAATGCGTGTAAACGAAAATATAAAATCGCACCTTTTATATACGTAAAAGACGCGATTCTCTGTGTCATAAACAATAAAAAGACGCCCCTTTAGGAGCGTCTTCCACTATTACGCTTGTTGTTGCGCGCTATATAATTCTTCAAGTGGCTTCATGATAATTTTGTTAACGTCACCGATTACAACGTTTAGGCGTTGCTCAGTTTCCATTAATTTTGTAATTTTAGCATCTTGTTGAATGCGAGCTACAACTTCTTGTGCTTGTTGGTTGTCTTCTTCAGTGATTTCTTGGCCTTGCATCATTTTTTGTTGTAGGCTAAGTTGCATTGTACGGAACTCATCAAATAAGTTCTTTGAAGCCGCATCGGCTTGAACTGCTGCGTAGCTCTCTTTTAAAGTTTTGAAGTCTTCGTTTTCAGCGATTGCTTTTTGTAATTCATATGCAACATCATGAATGTTCTTTGTCATTTTATTTTTCCTCCTTTAGAAGGCTAGCGCTTTTCATACGCACTGCCTTTTCAGTGCATTTACATACGCACCTCTTCTTACCATATCAAACTATGCAAGAGATGTGAAGAAATTTCACTTTTATTTCTATGTACTCACCTTATTATCTAAGAAACAATAGTAACAATCCTTGTACGAGTCCGATTATTCCACCTAATAATGCTCCTAAATACGTAATCATTTTCAATTCATTTTTCGTAATAGACAGAACTAAGTCTTCTAATCTTTCTGTTGAGAATGTAGACACTTCTTGCTGGACAATTTCCGCAAGATGTAGATTGTTTAGTATACTCTCTACGTTTTCTGTTCCCCACTTCAAGCCTTTCGTTACTGTGCTTGGAACCACTTTTTCAATAATTGTTTCTCGAACTGGCTCACATACTTGCTGAACAGATTGATTTAAAAACTTACTCACTGTTTCCTCTACTTTAACTGCTGACAACACGGAGCTTACAATCATTTCTTTCTCTACAAACGATTCTAATTCTTTTACATCTCTTCCTTTTAACTTTTCCCACTCTTTTTGCAGTACGTCAGTTAAAAGCTGCTTTGTACCATCTTGCCCTAAAAACTTAATAACTTCTGGCTGCACACGATCCACTACACTTACATTTCCTAAAAACATTCCGACTAAGTTAAGTAGCGTTCCGCGAGAAGCAAAGAAATCATCAATCATTTTTGAAAGACGGCCTTTCCCTTCTTCACTTTCAAAAAAGCTAATTCCTCGCTCTAAAATAAACGCCGAGACATTCGGAATCGCATTCTCTACTTTTTCATTTACAGAATGAGGTAAAGCCTGTTCCCATGTATATGTATAATACTCAGCTAAAAATGCCTGTATTTTTTCTGTAATCACATATTCAATTTTTTGAGTCACTTCTTCTTCTACATGCGCTACATTCCATTTTTCTAACATATGTCGCAGTGATTGTTCATTCTTAATTACTTTATCCACTTCCACTTGCGCCCAGTGGATTAAACCTTTTTGAAACTCTTCATTTGTTAGCTTTTTTCCGATTCCTTCCGGTGTTAACAAATGTTCTACGACCATTTTCCCTAATTGAACAGCAAGTTCATCACGACGTTTCGGAATTAATCCTGGTGTAAATGGAACTTGAAACTTTCCGATATAAATAGGGCGATGAGGACGAAATAACATTTTTATCGCTAAATGATTCGTGTATCCCCCAATAATTGCTCCGAGTCCTGTCGTCGTTAACATATTTAACCATATATTCATTACAATCAACCTTTCACTTCTCCAAAACTATAGCATATCATCATACGGACAAAAGTATAATGGTATAAAAACGTATTTGCAATATATAGCTTCGCCTATTATGCAAATAGTAGTAAAGGAGTGATTTCGTTGGTTCTCGGTCTTTTAGCTTCTAAACTTCATTATGAGCAAACATATTACACCGAAATCGCTAAACGCGCTCGGCTTTATCATAATGTCGTTGTCCAGTTTACGCCATTTTGTATTGATCCTAAAACAGACCTTGTTTCTGGTCTTATTTACGATACAGATACAGGAAAATGGAAAGAGCAAACATTCCCTATTCCTTCTTATATATATGATCGTTATTCTTTTCACGAGGAAACAGACTTTGAAAAAGCAAAATCAATTATTCACTCTTTGCACAATCGTCCTTCCACTACCTTTTTAAATAACACACTTATTAATTTAAGTGAACTACATGATTTATTTCTCACTAATAAGAAACTGTCTCCTTATATACCAAAATTTGAAATAGCAACGATACAAAACATTTTCAAACTGTTGTTAAAAACTAAAGATATTATTATACGCCCCACTAATATACATTCTAAGGATAACTTATATCGAATTGCTTACAAAAATAAAACGTTTCATATCGATACAGTAAATGAAAAATACCATACTTCTATTACAATCAAACGGACAGACGAATTTATATCTTGGTGTAAATCTAACATACGTTCATCCCGTTACATAGCGCACACTATGCTACAACCACCAAATCAATTAACATATCCACTCCACATTCGAACCATTTTGCAAAAAAACAAAGAACAAACTTGGAATGTTATCGGTCAATTTATACAAAAAAGCTCATTTCCTAATCAGCTTTTACCCTCAACAACGGACGATGATTCATTACATTCATTTTCAAAAATTAAATACGTACTATCTAGTACGGGTGTGCAACTATTGCAAGATGCTTTACACGACATTGTAAATGAAGTATTCCAAACACTAGATCAGTCTTATTCTTCGTTATTTGAACTAGAACTTTCCACCATTATGGATCAAAAAGGCGCAATTTGGCTTATGTATGTCAACACGATTCCCCCTTACGAACAATACATTCGTCATAGTGATTCATTAGCTGAAAAGATATTTCACGGACCACTTAAATTCAGTCGCTTTACACCATAATGAAAGGAGGTAAACCTATTTTGAAAGAACATATATATACATTAAACATTTCAGATGAACATCCAAATAGTATTACTTTACCTTACGTTTTTTCTATTACGCCACCTATTACATCCCTCTCCTTCGGTATACGTCACATTGCAAGTGAAGAGGTGAAAATTCATTATTCCTTTACTCGCGAAATTATTATCGGAAAACATATTGCTGAAAAACTTTTACTACCTCAATCAACCACTATTCATGCATTCACACAAAACCAAACAATTATTTTCGGACCATTAATCGGCATTTTCACAACTGGCTTTAACGATGATTCTTCTATCCCTTTAGGAAATCGTTCAATTGCCCTCAGTGAGTTGTTAACACCACCATTCTCATTACGACCGTTCGTATTCGTCTTTGGCGTTCAACATATAAACTGGGAAGAAGAAACGATTGAAGGATATTTCTTTCAAGAGAAACAATGGATAAAGAAAAAGGTTCCTTTACCAAATGTCATTTACGATCGATTACCAAATCGACAAGCAGAAAATTACAAACCAATCGTCAGAGCAAAAAGAAAGTTAGAACAAGACTACTCCATTCCATGGTTTAATCCAGGTTTTTTCAATAAATGGGAAGTTCATCAACTTCTTATGAAAGACGAATCAATTAGACCCTTATTACCAAACACAGAAGCATTTCAGCATTTTGAACAAGTAGAACGGTTTCTTGGCACGTATAAATCAGTGTACATGAAACCAATACACGGGAGCTTTGGTAGAAATATTCATCAAATATTTTATTCTCAAACAGAGAATTGCTACTACTGTCGTTATCGCGAAAATGAAGAAAATAAACTGAGAAAGTATCAATCATTAGAAACTCTTCTAAACCACGTATTAAAGGGACATGATTTAAAAAAATTTATCGTACAGCAAGGTATTTCGTTACTTCGCTTCGATGGGCAACCTGTTGATTTCCGCATTCATACAAATAAAAATCATTTCGGTAATTGGATAGTTAGTGCAATCGTCGCCAAAATCGCCGGCAAAGGCAGTTTAACAACGCACGTAAATAGCGGCGGTGATACAAAATTGCTACAAGAGCTTTTTCCAGATTCAACGAAACAAGTTCAAATTGAAAACAAATTAAAACATACTGCCTTACAAATAAGTTACGCGCTCGATGAACAAGTAACCGGAAATATTGGAGAAATCGGTTTTGATATCGGTTTAGACACAAAGGAAAATCCGTGGCTCTTTGAAGCCAACTCTAAACCTGGGCGAACTGTATTCCAAGATGAAAAATTAAAAGAGCAAAGTGAAATGACGCGCCAGTTATTTTACGAATATGCCGTCTACTTAACTGAACATTCTTTACGTGATACAAAAGAAAAAATGTCTCAAATAAAATCAGGGGCTTCATCAAATACCGAACATATCCCTTCCCCTATGATTCACTCACAAATACAAAAACAAAAACTTCCACCTAGATAATAAGGTGGAAGTTTTCTATTTACACAAGTTTTACTACAACCTCTGTTTCCACGTTACATACTCCGCAATAAAAAATATGATTGCAATATTCATTTGAATTATTATGCGTTAAACCATCTACTGCATTTAATAATTCTTGATCCATATAGGCACTATAATCGTCTATGTAATCTACAGACTTCCCATAATCTTGGAGTATACTTTGGCAATTTTGACAAGAATATGTTTGTGATTCTAATGCGTTGCAAAGCGGGCAAATCCCCATCATGATTCCTCCATACGTTATCGTTTAAAGCCTCTCTTTTTTAGATTGAAGAGAGCACCTACCCATGCATAGGAGCGGTCACTCCATCCCTACTTAAAAATAGAACTATGAAGTTGCTACCGATTTCATTTCAATAAATCATAAATAAGAAGCTAATGATTAGCCTACAAGTAGCAGGCTACAATGAGAAAATTATATTTAATATCCTCCTTAGTTTGGCCTGTTTTCTTAAAAATACAACGATTACTCTTATTTCATAATTTACGAAATCAATAAGTTTTTTTGACAAAATTTACAAATTATTATTTTGTATATCTTTCTAGGTAACATCCATACTATGAGTACAAACTTAATTACCGATGGATTAGCGCCAACCGGGGCGATAATCTGGTTCAACTCCAGCTAGTCCAACCAAAAAAACTTTTATAACTCTAAGGAGGATATATTCCTATGGCAAACCAAAATTCTTCAAATCAATTAGTAGTACCAGGTGCAACAGCTGCAATCGATCAAATGAAGTACGAAATCGCTCAAGAATTTGGTGTACAATTAGGAGCAGATTCTACGGCTCGTGCTAACGGTTCAGTTGGTGGAGAAATTACAAAACGTCTAGTTGCAATGGCTGAGCAAAGCCTTGGCGGATTCCACAAATAAATATATATGGCAAAAAGGTCTCAAGGCATATGCCTTGAGACCTTCCTTAATTTATTGCAACATTTGTAAAAACTTCTTCGTACGTTCTTCTTTTGGATTTGTAAATACATCTTCTGGTGTACCTTGTTCAACAACGACACCGCCATCCATGAAAATAACACGGTTCGCAATTTGATGTGCAAAACGCATTTCGTGCGTTACAATGACCATCGTCATACCTTCTTTAGCAAGTTCTTTCATTACTTTCAGAACTTCTTGAACAAGTTCAGGATCAAGTGCTGACGTCGGCTCATCAAATAGTAACACTTCCGGCTCCATCGCAAGCGCGCGCGCAATTCCAACACGCTGTTGTTGTCCGCCTGATAATTGAAATGGATATAAATCCACTTTATCTGCTAAACCAACTTTTTCAAGGAAGTAGTTTGCTTTTTTCTTCGCTTCTTCTTTCCCTACTTTTTTCACTGTAATGAGTCCTTCCATTACGTTTTGAAGTGCTGTCAAATGAGGGAATAAGTTATGGTGCTGGAATACCATACCTGTTTGCGTACGAAGATTTACAATATCTTTCTTCGATACTTTTTGAGCAAAATTAAGCTCTTTATTGCCGATGCGAATGCTACCGGCGTTTGGTGTTTCTAGTACGTTAAGACAACGTAAGAATGTCGTTTTACCAGATCCAGACGGTCCAATAATAACAACAACCTCGCCTTTCTCAACTGTTAAATCTATATGCTTTAGTACGGTATTATCTCCGAAACTTTTTTGTAAGTGCTGAATTGAAATCATAAAAACAAAAACTCCTTTTGTAAAAGGATTATTTTAATGTGTAGCGTTCTGAACGCTTCTCTAACATCTGTTGTACGATTGATAATAAGAAACAAATAACCCAATAAATAAGACCTGCTTCAAAATAAACAATTAAAAACTCGTAGTTCATCGCCGCAATCTCCTGCGCTTTTCGGAACATTTCTGTTACTAAAATTAATGATGCTAATGAAGTATCCTTCACTAAGCTAATAAATGTATTCGAAAGCGGTGGAATTGATACGCGCGTTGCTTGTGGTAAAATAACACGTTTTAATGCTTGTGGATATGTCATCCCAATTGTGTAAGCTGCTTCCCACTGCCCTTTCGGAATGGAAAGGATAGAAGCACGAATAATTTCAGATGCATATGCACCGACATTTAATGAAAATCCAACAACTGCTGCTGTATATGGCTCAACTTCAATATTAAGAGTTGGAAGACCATAGAAAATAATAAATAACTGTACAAGAAGTGGCGTTCCGCGAATGATAGATACATAGATACGAGCAATCCATTGTAAAATACGACTACCAGAAATACGTGCGAGCGCTGTTAACGTTGCCAGTATAATCCCGATAATAAATGTAATAAGCGTTAATGGAATTGTCGTAAAAACAGCTTCCTTCAGCATAGGCATGAAGGAAGACTGCATAATATCTATCCAAGTAGACAATCGATCTGAAACCAATGCACTACTTAGATACATTTTCACCGAACCATTTTTTCGTTATTTTGTCATACGTACCGTCTTTTTTCATATCTTCTAACGCTTTATCTACTTCTTGTACAAGCTTAGTGCTACCTTTACGGAATAAGAATCCACTTTCTGAAGCTTCTTTTTCAGTATCTACAATTTTAATTTTCGCATCTTTTTTCGTTTCTAAGTAGTTTAGTACTGATAACTTATCATTGATTGTGAAGTCAACGCGTCCTGAAGCTAATAATTCTGCTGCTTGGCTAAATCCTTCTACACCAATAATTTCCGCACCATTTTTCTTAGCGATATCTGCATAGTTACTCGTTAAAGATTGTGCTCCTTTTAGTCCTTTTACATCAGCAAATGTAGCAGGCTTATCTTTATCTTTTGCAATAACTAATGCCGCTGAAGATGAAACGTATGGCTTAGAGAAATCGTATTTCTTTTGACGATCTTCACGAATACCAACTTCGTTTGCAACCATATCGAAACGTTTTGCATCTAGGCCAGCCAGTAAGCTATCCCATTGTGTTTCTTTAAATACAGGTTTTACACCTAAACGTTTTGCAACTTCTTCTGCTAATTCAACATCAAATCCAGTTAATTTATTGCTTGAATCGTGGAACGTAAATGGTGGGTATGTACCTTCTGTACCAATTACAAGTTCACCGCTTTGTTTAATCTTTTGTAACGCGTCTTGACTAGCTGTATCTTTTTTCTCTTCTTTACCGCAGCCGGCTACAATCCCGATCGCTAATGTAGTTACTGCAAGCACTGAAAATAATTTCTTCATGATTGTAATCCTCCAAGTATTCTGATAGGAATTTAAAAACTATATTGATTGTATGCAATCTTGAACAATTTTTCAATGAAAATGTTCTTATTTAGTTTATCCTTTTTCTTCATAATCAAACAAAAGGGAAAAATAACGCCACATACAAAAAATAAGTAACATTTTTTAATATAGCATTTATAAAGAAAAAGGTAAAACAATACTTCTTATTTAACTGTCGTAATTCGCTAAAGAGTCGACATGTTCGTCAATAAAAAAGAACTTGTGAAAATCACAAGTTCTCCTCCATACCTATTAAGCACTCTGATTGCCTTCCATTTGCGTTTTATACATATCATAATAACGCCCACGCTTTTTCATGAGTTCATCATGAGACCCTTTTTCCAAAATCGTCCCTCTATCGAGCACAATAATTTGATCTGCGCTTTTAATTGTTGAAAGGCGGTGAGCAATAATAAACGTCGTTCTTCCTTTTTTCACAACTTCCAGCGCTTGTTGAATCATCGCCTCTGTTTCTGTATCAATACTAGATGTTGCTTCATCTAAAATTAAGATAGCTGGATCAAAAGCAAGCGCCCTAGCAAACGAAATAAGCTGACGTTCTCCAGTGGAAAGCGTACTTCCCTTTTCTGTAATTTCTTCATTTATATTGTTTGCAAATCTTTCAGCACCAACATCACGTAGCGCCTTTACAATGCGCTCTTTTGAAATTTTTTCGTTTTCTAAGCTTACGTTGGAAGCGACCGTCCCGCTAAAAAGAAACGGGTCTTGCAGTACGATTCCCATATGCTCACGAGTTGCTTGTTTCGGCATTTCTCTTACATCATGACCATCAATCGTAAGCTTTCCTTTTTCAAACTCATAAAATTGAAAGAGTACATTCATGATAGAACTTTTTCCTGATCCAGTATGACCGACAAGTGCCACTGTCTCGCCTTGTTTCGCTTCAAAAGAAATATTTTTTAACACTTCATCTTTTCCATTATAAGAAAATGATACATTATCAAATTTTACATTTCCTTTTAAACGAGGCATACGTTCTTCTTCTACCGCTTCTCCTTTTTCCTCTAACAATTCAAAGACACGTTCTGATGCAACGCGCGCTTGCTCTAAGTTTGCAAGCTGGTTCACCATATTCGTAATTGGCGAGAATAATCGTGTTAAATAATCGACGAACGCATACAGTACCCCAAGTGAAATAATACCTGTAGCACTTAATGACGCACCGCCGAAATACCAAATCACTCCTGTGAAAGCGATATTTCTTAATACAGCTACTAAGTTATGCGAAGTTGCTGCATTTAAATTTAAAATTTTATTTTGATACTTAAAATAATCGCCGTTTAATTCTTCAAATTCTTTTTTCGTTTCACGCTCTTGACGGAACGCTTGAATAATTGGCATCCCTTGAATGGATTCATTCACTGTTCCGTTAATATCGGATAAACGTGAACGCATTTTATGATTATATACAGACGCATATTTTCTATAAAGAATCGCCCAAACAATTAAAATTGGGATAATTAATAAACATAATGAAGCGAGCTTCACATCTAATAAAAATAGCGCAGCGAATATCCCAATAATATAAATGATACTAGAAACGAATGTTGCAAGTACAGTTACATATAAATCACGAATGGCCTCTGTATCATTCGTCACACGCGAAACAATTTTCCCCGCCGGTAAATGATCGAAATAACGAATCGGCAACGTTTGAATATGAGAAAACACATCTTCCCTCATAATTTGAATAATTTTGTTCGCTGCCTTCTGCAAGAAGAACTGCTTTCCGTATGCAAATAATGATACGACTACTAATAAAGCGAAATAGCCACCACCAAGTAATAATAGACGGTTTATTTCTGGTTTATAAAATGCAAACACTTCTTCTTTCGTTAATGCCTTCGCTTTATACACTTGCACCGCCTTACCATTTTGAACGGTAATCATATCACCTTTTACAGTACGTGACCCTTCAATATTCACTTTATTCGGTACAAAATAATATTGAAAACCGACTTGCATCACACGTACTTCTTTATCTTTTGTCTCGCCTTGTTCAAAGCGATCACTTCGCTTATAAAAAGCGCCATTATATGAAACAGCTTCTTCACTCTTTTCTGTTTCATACCAAGGTTTCTCTATCCCGACGATATGATCATCAATCATCGTTTTAGCGACGAAAGGACCAGCAAGCTCTGCAATGACGAAAATAAATAACATTAGCATCGCTGCAAAAATCGTCCCCTTCACTTTCATCGCATATTGAAACAATCGTTTTGAAACGCTCATATTTTCACCCCACTATCCGCACTTTCACTTTCACCTTGTTGTCTTTCAAACTGCTCAGCATACCAGCCTCCGCTCTGGATAAGCTGAGCATGTGTACCTTCTTCCATTACTTGCCCCTCATCCATAACGAGAATCCAATCCGCATGTTGCACTGCAGATAAACGGTGCGTCGTAATAATCGTCGTCTTTCCGCTTCTTTCTGTTCTTATATTTTCAATGATCGCTGCTTCCGTACGAGCATCTACAGCTGATAAAGAATCGTCCAAAATTAAAATTTCTGGATTTTGAATAACAGCTCGCGCAATCGAGATCCTTTGTTTTTGCCCTCCTGATAAAGAAACACCTTTCTCTCCAACGAGCGTTTCTAATCCTTCTGGTAAAAACTCTAAGTCTTTTTTAAACGCAGCAATTTCAATTGCTTTCTCAAGTTCTTCTTCCGTCGCTTCCCTATTTCCGAATAAAATATTTTCTCTCGCTGTTTTTGAGAACAAAATATGTTCCTGAGGTACATACCCAATCCATCCGAGTACATTTTCATTTGTTATTTTATCTAATGTCACATCAGAGACCGCAATATCTCCATCTCCAAGCGGATATTGACGAAGAAGCTGACGTACAAGCGTCGTTTTCCCGCTTCCTGTTTTTCCGACAACCCCTAGCGTTTCTCCTTGCTTTAATGTGAAAGAAACCTTCTTTAAATTTTCTTCAGTTGATGAAGGGTATGAGAAAGACACATCATCAAACTGAATATAATCCGGATCTTGCACAAGCTTTGGATGTTTTGGATTCTTTACATCTGGCTCATACGCTAACGTTTCATTCACACGGTCAAGCGAAGCATTTCCTCTTTGCATAACATTGATTAATTCACCAATTGCAAACATCGGCCAAATCATCATCCCTAAATACACGTTAAAAGAAACGAGTTCACCAAGCGTCACCTTTGACTGGAACACAAGGTATGCACCGTACACTAAGCCGATTAAATAACTAAGACCGACAAGCATTTTCACAGTTGGTTGGAATAATGCATCAATTCTTGCTACCTTCATATTTTTTTCGTAGACGTCATCTCCTAAATGATGAAATCTTTCCTCGTCTGCATTCTCTTGTACGTATGCACGAATAACACGCACACCAGCAATCGATTCAAGTACTTTATCATTCATATCTCCGAACGCATCTTGCGCGACTGTAAATCTCTCATGCAATTTCTTTCCATATATGTTCATCGCATACGCCATAATCGGAAGCGGTATAAGCGCCGCAAATGTAAGCTCCCAACTAATTGTAAATCCCATCATAAAGACAATCGTAAGCATATATAAACTCGAATCCACGAGCGTTAATATACCGAAACCAGCTGTCATAGCAATTGCTTTTAAATCATTTGTCGCTCTCGCCATTAAATCACCCGTACGATTTTTATGATAAAACGTCGGTGTCATTTTAAGTAAGTGCCCCATAAATTTAGAGCGCATCGTTTTCTCCAGTACGAATGCTCCCCCAAACAGCTGGTGTTGCCAAACGAAAGTAAGACCATATCCAATTACCGTAACCCCTATTAAAATGAGAATAAATTGCATAATCTCCGCATTCGTTAACGTTCCTGTTTTTATATTATCTATCGTAACCCCTAACACTTTCGGGGGAATGACTTCAACTATATTTACAATTAAAAGAGCTCCAATAGCGATACTATATCTCTTCCAATGCTCTTTAAAAAACCATTTTAGCTTTAGTAATACTGATAACAATGTAACCTCTCCCTTCTCGTTCTCGTTTAACTCTCACTTCTTTATCCACTATCCAGACCCATCACATTTACATTTCGTAACCCATACAATCTCATCACATTTTTCCACCTTCCAAAATTTTCATCGTAACCATACAAGGAAAAATAAACAAAAAAAAGCATACCGCCGCTTGACGATATGCACAAAAATGCATAAAAAGCGTACGTTACGATATACGCAACGTACGCTTCTTATAAGACAGAGAATGCCTTATATATCCGCACGGGTTGCGTAATGATATGAATGTTTTCTGCCATTTAACAGAGCTAAGCCCATTACATTTACGATTACAATCATTACGCACACCCCTTTCATTTATTTTCCATTTATAATCTTACAACTTTATTGAGTATTCTGTCAATTTTTTTTTTACAAACTGAATAAAAATATACGCTACATCATTTTGAAATAAGAGAATATTCCGTAAGAAAGGGCATACAAAATAAAAAAAGAATAAGAAATCGTTTTCACAAACATTTCATTTGAAAAATGTTATCAAACCCCCTACAATCACCTTATACTCACTCTTACAAGTTGCTATTTTAGGAGGACTAATCATGACAACTAGCAATACGTACAAATTTTATTTAAACGGAGAATGGAGAGAAAGCTCTTCAGGAGAAACAATCGAAATTCCATCTCCATACTTACACGAAGTAATTGGACAAGTACAAGCAATTACTCGCGGAGAAGTAGATGAAGCAATTGCATCTGCAAAAGAAGCTCAAAAATCATGGGCTGAAGCTTCCCTACAAGATCGCGCAAAATACTTATATAAATGGGCTGATGAGCTCGTAAATATGCAGGATGAAATTGCCGATATCATTATGAAAGAAGTCGGTAAAGGCTATAAAGATGCGAAGAAAGAAGTTGTTCGTACAGCTGACTTCATTCGTTACACGATCGAAGAAGCTTTACATATGCACGGAGAAAGCATGATGGGCGATAGCTTCCCTGGCGGAACGAAATCTAAACTTGCGATTATCCAACGCGCACCACTTGGTGTTGTATTAGCAATCGCACCATTTAACTACCCAGTAAACTTATCTGCTGCAAAACTTGCACCAGCATTAATTATGGGTAACGCTGTTATTTTCAAACCAGCAACTCAAGGTGCAATTAGTGGTATTAAAATGGTGGAAGCACTTCACAAAGCTGGCCTTCCAAAAGGTCTTGTAAACGTAGCTACAGGACGCGGTTCTGTAATTGGTGACTACTTAGTAGAACACGAAGGCATCAATATGGTATCGTTCACAGGTGGTACAAACACAGGTAAACATTTAGCGAAAAAAGCTTCAATGATTCCACTTGTATTAGAACTTGGTGGTAAAGATCCTGGTATCGTTCGTGAAGATGCTGACTTACAAGATGCTGCAAACCATATCGTAAGCGGTGCATTCTCTTACTCTGGTCAACGTTGTACAGCTATTAAACGTGTACTTGTACACGAAAACGTAGCGGACGAGCTTGTTGACTTAGTAAAAGCACAAGTAGCTGAACTATCAGTTGGATCTCCAGAACAAGACAGCACAATCGTTCCATTAATCGACGACAAGTCTGCTGACTTCGTTCAAGGTTTAGTTGACGACGCTGTAGAAAAAGGTGCTACAATCGTTATCGGTAACAAACGTGAGCGTAACTTAATTTACCCAACATTAATCGATCACGTAACAGAAGAGATGAAAGTTGCTTGGGAAGAGCCATTCGGCCCAATCCTTCCAATCATCCGTGTTTCTTCAGATGAACAAGCAATTGAAATTGCTAACAAATCAGAGTTCGGTCTGCAAGCAAGTGTCTTCACTAAAGACATTAACAAAGCATTTGCAATTGCTAACAAAATCGAAACTGGTTCTGTACAAATTAACGGACGCACAGAGCGCGGCCCTGACCACTTCCCATTCATTGGTGTAAAAGGTTCAGGTATGGGCGCACAAGGTATTCGTAAGAGCCTTGAGTCTATGACACGTGAAAAAGTAACAGTATTAAACTTAGTTTAATTTTATATGTAGAAGCTGATCTAGTTTAGATCGGCTTCTTTTTATATCAAATAATTATTCATTCCTAATCACAAACTCTTCTCTATAATCTGATTATTACTATATCCATTGACGTATAAAAATTCATTTGTTACTCTTAAAGACGTTAATTTAATATTTAAATCCTCATTCGTATCTCGGTGAGGTAGAGGTTGCAATCATTAAGAGTATCATTTCAGGAGATGTAGTGGCATTGATGAAGGAATGAGAAAGGAATGGTTGCCGAAGTAAGTCGTGTCCACCATGCACGCTTGCTGGGTCTGCATTTAATAAGTGCAGAACTGTCACAAACGTTTCGTTTGTGGAGAGCTATCGAGAGATATGTCGTGGGTTTCTTATAAGATAGAAAGCATGTAGCGGCAGATTACGTGCTTTTTTTGTTTTGTTTGGGACTTCTCTTCCTGACTCAGGAAGACATACATATCTCCTCGCTTGACTTGGTTATACTAACTTTGGAGGTATTTTCTATGCAACAAAAAAAATGGGGCTTTTGGGTACTAACAGCTTTCGTTGTCGGTAACATGGTTGGCGCTGGTATTTTCATGGTGCCAAGTACGTTGGCACAAACAGCAAGCCCACTCGGTGTCACTTTAGCTTGGTTAACTACAGGATTTGGTGTTTTAATGCTAGCTCTTGTTTTCGGTAATTTAGCAATTCGTCGTCCTGATTTAACGACAGGGCCACAAAGTCATGCATATGCTTTATTCTCAACACCAAAAAAGAAAAAAATGGCTGGCTTCAGTATGGTATGGGGATATTGGGTTGCAAACTGGGCAAGTAACGTTGCCATCATTACATCATTTGCGGGATATTTATCGCTCTTCTTCCCAATTATGAAAGATACGCGACTACTATTTTCAATCGGTTCTTTTAACGTAGAAGTCGGAAAACTAATTACATTTACGATTTGTTCCATCTTACTTTGGGGAACTCATATTATATTAACAAATGGTGTAAGCGGAGCTGGAAAGCTAAACTTCTTAGCAACAACAACGAAAGTAACTGGATTCCTTTTATTCATCGTCGTTACGTTATTTGCATTCGAAGCTTCTAAGTTTGGACAATGGTACACGCCGATGATTGATAAATCAGGTGTATCACACGGTCTTCTTTCACAAGTAAATTTAGCTGCTCTTACAACGCTTTGGGCGTTTATCGGAATTGAATCAGCCGTTCTTTTATCAAACCGTGCTGTTTCTCCAAAAACGGTAAAACGTGCAACAGTTGCGGGATTACTTATTACAGTTGCGATTTACTTAGGAATTACAATTTTAACAATGGGTGTACTTCATGTTGATAAATTACAAGCTTCGGAACGTCCATTAGCAGATGCACTAAACGCTGCAATGGGTCATGGCGGCGGGAAACTTATGGCATTACTTGCTCTTACTTCCCTGTTCGGTTCTATCTTAGGCTGGATTTTATTAAGCTCAGAAGTACCTTATCAAGCAGCAAAAGAAGGTTTCTTCCCTTCCTTCTTCACGAAAACAAATAAAAAAGGAAGTCCAATTTACTCATTACGATTAACAAACATTATGTCGCAAGTATTCCTATTCTCAACATTATCAGGAACTATTGCGGAAGCTTATACATTCGTTATTACCGTATCAACACTGGCCTACCTCATTCCATATCTCGTTTCACCAATCTTCCAGTTAAAACTAGTCGCAACTGGTGAAACATATAAAAATGAAATGCGGGCAAGAATTACAGATGGTATAGTCGCAGTGATCGCACTTTGCTACGCACTATGGGTTATTAAAACCGGCGCATCCGATATAAAAACGTTCCTTCTCGGAATTGGTTTATTCGTAATTGGATTTGCTTTCTATCCATTAATGAATCGTGATCAGAAAAAAAATAACGAAAAGAAAAACGGGCAAGTTGCATAACGCAATTTGCTCGTTTTTTCTTTTGTAAAACATATATAATAGAACAAAGAGGTGAAAAACATGTCAATCGAATCGCTATGGAGCAGTCGCTTCCAACAACATATTCAAAATATCATTACATACTTTGCACGTATGATTAACGGTTTACTATATAGCTTTATCTTTATTTCATGCGTTGGCGCATACTACTATGCTCAGTTTCTAAAAACATCTCCTTCTAAAGGAATATCTTTACTACTCATCACGATTGTACTTACATTCATTATAACGAGATCCCCTATCCGTACATTTATTCAAAAACCTGATGCTGTCTATTTGCTTGCATTAGAAGAGAAATTAACATCCTATTTCAAAAAATCTCTTCTATACAATTACATCATTCAGCTTTTTCCATTATTATTTACGTTCCTTATTCTCGTACCACTTGCTATGCAATCATTGCAATTAACTGTACCTTTTTTATGTACAATCTTTATCGCGTTAATGATTACGAAAGCTTGGAACATGTACATACATTGGATGTGGCGTGATAGTCACGAAAAAAATATATGGCTGATCATTCGTATTACTTGTAACGCCCTAATCATTTACATGCTGTTTTATTCCGCAAATGTTCTCATATTGGGCGGACTACTCTTACTACTTGCTTTCCTAATTCTATATACGAAAAAACAGCCTACAAAGCGAATACCGTGGGATTACATAATCGAGCAAGAAGAAAAAATGAACGTTCGTTTTTATCAATTTGCTAGCATCTTCACCGATGTTCCGCAACTAAATAAGCAAGTAAATAAAAGAAAATGGCTTACAACTTGGATTGAACCTTTATTACATAAAAAACGAGCAACTTTCTTCTACTTACATACACTAGCATTTTTACGTGGAAATGATTATTTCGGTATATATATTCGCTTAGGATTGATCGGTGCTTTCGCCTTATATTTTATACCAAACATATACGTAAAAGGTGCTATCGCTTATATCGTTCTATATATGATCTCTATGCAGCTTCGTTCACTGTGGAAATATTTTTCGGGAAATATTATTGTAGCATTATATCCAATCCATACTGAAGAAAGAATGAAACAATTTCTTAGCTTAATCTTTATATTGCTAAGTATTCAACTCATTGTATTTTCGAGTGTTATACTCATTGCTACAGGACAAATTTTACATAGCTTTATCATTATGATTATCGGGTTACTCTGGATCAAATTTATTATTGTACCAAAAACGAAGCAACGCGTTTCTTCGTTTTAACGAAAAGAAATATCTTAAAAGCCAAGGAGAAAATAAATTATCCTTGACTTTTTTATTTTGCTTCCTCAAACAAGAATCACTGAAACAACCGATATTTTATGATTTTTACATACAAAAACGATAATACATGTTTACATACTAATAAAAAGGGTATCTATTAAATTAACAGAGTAAAGGAGGGGCCTATATTGTGAATAAAAAAACGGAACAATTGAAGCATCACGTTACTGACAATCAATGCAAACATGCTTTAACAACAAATCAAGGGTTAAAAATAGCTGAAGATGAATTTTCTTTAAAGATGGGCTTAAGAGGCCCAACCTTAATGGAGGATTTCCACTTTCGCGAGAAAATGACTCATTTTGATCACGAACGAATTCCCGAAAGGATTGTTCATGCACGCGGGGTTGGCGCTCATGGTTATTTTCAGCTTTATGAATCTTTAGAAACATATACGAAAGCAGATTTTCTTACTAATCCTTCAAAGAAAACACCTGTATTTGTACGGTTCTCAACCGTTCAAGGTTCTAAAGGATCCAACGACACAGTAAGAGATGTACGCGGATTCGCCACAAAATTTTATACAGATGAAGGAAACTATGATTTAGTGGGTAATAATATGCCAGTATTCTTTATCCAAGATGCTATTAAATTTCCTGATTTTGTCCATGCAGTTAAACCAGAACCACATAATGATATTCCTCAAGGAGCTAGCGCTCACGATACCTTTTGGGACTTTGTTGCGCATAATCCTGAGTCCACTCATATGGTCATGTGGCAAATGAGCGACCGAGCTATTCCGCGTAGTTTACGAATGATGGAAGGTTTTGGAGTTCACACATTTCGACTCATTAACGCAGAAGGAAAAGCCCATTTTGTAAAGTTTCACTGGAAACCTACCCTCGGGGTTCATTCATTAGTATGGGATGAAGCTCAAAAGATTGCTGGGAAAAATCCTGATTTTCATCGTCAAGATTTATACGAAGCAATTGAAAAAGGAGATTATCCTGAATGGGAACTTGGATTACAGTTAATTCCAGAAGAAGATGAACATAAATTTGATTTTGATATTTTAGATCCAACGAAATTATGGCCAGAAGAAAAAGTTCCCGTAAAATTAGTTGGTAAAATGACATTGAACAAAAATGTTGATAACTTCTTTGCTGAAACAGAGCAGGTAGCTTTTCACCCTGGTCATGTCGTACCAGGTATTGATTTTTCAAATGACCCTCTTCTGCAAGGAAGATTATTCTCCTATACAGATACACAATTATCTCGTTTAGGGGGCCCTAATTTCCATCAAATCCCTATCAATCAGCCCGTATGTCCTTTTCATAATAATCAACGTGATGGTATGCATCAAATGCAGATTCATCGCGGTCAAACAAGCTATCATCCTAATGGATTAAATAACAATCAACCTGCAACCGTCCAAGCCGAACAAGGAGGATATGAACATTATCAAGAAAAGATTGATGGGCATAAAATTAGAGGTCGCAGTAAAAGCTTTCTTAACTTTTATTCTCAGGCTAAACTTTTCTACAATAGTATGAGCCCTATTGAAAAGCAGCACATAAAAGAAGCTTTTTGCTTTGAAGTTGGGAAGTGTAAATCAGACATGGTGAAGGCAAATGTAATTGCTCTCTTAAACCACGTCGATCGTCAATTAGCACAAGAAGTCGCTAACATTATTGGAGCTCCTTTACCTAAGGAAAATCACGAAGTAAATTCAGATGCAAAATCACCTGCACTAAGTATGTCCAATACTATTTTTAAATCTGATTCCAAAAATGTTGCAATTCTATTAAATGGTGACCCAAGCGTCTCACTTCTGTCCGAATGGATTCAAGCTTTTGTACAACACCGAATTAACTATAGCATCATAGATAATAAAATTTATCAGTTCAATGATTCCATTAAAGTAACTGATACTTATACAACAACAGACTCCTCCCTTTTTGATGCAGTATTAGTGTTTAGTAGTGAGTCTGTCATTCACCCCCCTGTTTTAGAATTTGCAGAAACTACTTTTAAACATTTTAAACCGATAGCTCATGTTCTTAGTAATCCTCATGCTTTGGACCATAGTAAGATTAAACTGGATGGAGCAGGAGTTTACAACTTAACAAACACTTCAATTGAGTCATTTATAGAAGGCATTGCCCAAGGACGATTCTGGAACCGATAATATAATGTAAGGAGCGGATTAGAATGAGTAAAAAAATTGCTATTTTAATAACGGATTATTTCGAGGACACAGAATACACAGAGCCAGTAGAAGCTTTTAAACAGAAGGGATATGAATTAACAACTATTGAAATGGAAAAAGGTAAAACGGTACACGGTAAACAAGAAAAAAGCGAAGTCGTAATTGATAAAAATATTGATGGTGTTTCTCCAGAAAACTTTGATGCACTCTTCATACCCGGTGGATTTTCTCCAGATATACTTCGTGCAGATGAGCGTTTCGTTCGCTTTAGTAAAGCATTTATGGATGCAAAAAAACCTGTTTTCGCTATTTGTCACGGACCTCAGCTACTCATCACTGCACAAACACTTGAAGGACGTGATGTCACTGGATATAAATCTATTGAAGTCGATTTAAAAAACGCCGGCGGAAACTTTCATGACACAGAGGTTGTCGTATGCCAAAACCAGCTAGTCACAAGTAGACAACCAGAAGATATACCGGCGTTTATTAAAGAATCATTGCGTATATTAGGATAACTACTTTGGTTAACTAACCTCCTTTTATTTACATGAAAATAATGAATCAGTGGGGTTTTATTCATCCCCCCACTGATTCATTAGCCCTCACCAACTGGTCGTTTGCAGGAAATCCGACCACCACAAATAGCAAGATAAATAAAAAGAGGGGAATCCAAAAGTTCAGTTTTAATAATCTTTTGGATTCCCCTCTTTTCTCGCCCAAAAATTCCTTATCACTTTTCATAGGCAGTTCTCATATAGTGAAAATGACTATATAATTCCTATCCATAAGTTAAATAATGATTTCGCACATATATAAATACAAAAGATGGGAGCCCTATTTATGAATAACAATCCACCTTCAACGCCCCAAGACAACTCCGAAAACAATAGCCGTGATATCACACTGCAAACATTAAGGGTCATCGGACTCGTCGTCCTTATTAGTGGTTATATCCTCGTTGCGCTCTCTGAAGTAGGTGAGCTGAAAGTCTTATTAACAAACCCAAATAGCAATCCTGATTTAGCTGAAGTTGATCCGTTTTAAAAAGAATAACATATCACCCTTCCTAAAAAAACGTAACAACTGATTCATTCGGCTGGGCAAATTTTGCGAAGTTATGGATAGAGTCATCCCCGCATTAAATACGGGGATGACTCTAATTATTGAATGACTTCTTCTAAATGATTCTTCAAGTTCCCTAAATACTTCTCTATATCCGGATTCTTCACCACATCATAACAAGCAAAACTCTTTAACGGACTCATACCGAGAAACTTCTGCACGCGGTGTAAATGACTAAGCGCTGATTCTAAACTTTCTCCTTCAAAGAACTTCGTCTTATCTCCAAATGCTTTTTCAGGTGCATTCCAAGTTGTAGAGAACATATACTCTTTCTCTTTTAATAAACCACCTGTTCCATATTCATCAGCACCTTTAAAGAACAAACCGTATTCATATACTTCATCCATATACGTTTTAAATAAGCCCGGTACACTAAACCAGTAAATCGGCGTTTGATAAATCACAACATCAGCCCATAAAAACTTATCTTGTTCTTCTTTAATATTGTAACCATCTTGAATCGTTGTTGTTTTCACATGATGATTCTCGCCTAATACAGTAACCATATAATCTACTAACGTTTTATTTAATCGTCCTTCCTTTGTACCGTATTTTTCATGTCCATTTATAATAAATATATTTTTCATCGCTTTCCTCTCCCCTATATGATCTACTCTTCAGCTATTAAGCCGAGTTGCTGCTGTAGTGTAAGATTATCTTCTAAATGCCAATCTTCCGTTATCTTTCCGTCTTTCACATGTAAAATATCAATTGCAAAAAAATTAATTTTCTTACCATTATGTGTTCCTGTAAAAGAAAGACGGGCTGTTACTTTATCACCAACAACTAATAAGTCTTCAATCTCGCAATGTATATCAGGCACAACTTTACGAAAATTTTGCGCTGCAAACTTTAATCCTTCAATGCCTTGTGGTCGCCCTTTCGGCAATGTATTATCGAAGAAATCTTTAGTAACAGTCTGCGGAATAAGTTCCTCCTTACCTGTATCCCAAAATGCATAAAAACGCTGCGCCGCATGAACCATTTCTGTCGCTTCTTTTTTACTTAGTGAGGGATCAATTGTCATTGCTTTTGGCTTTGGCATTTCTTTTAATAATTGAACTTCAGTTTTTTGTTCCACACCACATGCTACAAGCACAATACAAATAACAAACAAACTAAGAAATCCAAATAACTTTTTTATCCCCATGGAAATCACCACCTCCTTATATAAATCCTTTTTGCTTCGTATTACTATTGTATATACACTAACTTCCTTTATGGAAGTAGTGATATTTTTTTCATATAGTTACCAAAAGTATAGTTTTGTGATACTATAAAGCAAATTCATCCAAAAAAATTTTATGGAGGCTAGTTCCATGAACGATATAAATCCAGTTGAATTAACGAAAGGTTTACCTGGCATACCTTGTCCCATCGCTAAAACGCTTGATGTAATTAGTACAAAATGGACGTTTTTAATCATTCGTGATCTTCTTATCGAAGGAACATTACGCTTTAGTGATTTACAAAAATCAATGGATGGTATTAGTCCAAAAACATTATCGCTTCGACTAAAAGAATTAGAGTCTCAAGGCATTATAACGAGAAAAGTATATCCAGAAGTTCCGCCTCGTGTAGAGTACACATTAACGGATAAAGGAAAGCAATTAGAGGGGATTTTTATTGAATTAAAACGGTTTGGGTTAAGTTTATAAAATGAAACTTTAATCAGGATAGAACAAAAACCCCTTACCGTCGTAAGGGGTTTTATTACTTCGCAAAACTTTCAGCCAACTGTTTCTCTCTCCACATAAATGTAATGCCGAGACCAACTATTAAAACAACGCCTGAAAATGCATATGGATAATGAATATTCATATCAAATAATATTCCGCCCATCGCTGGTCCTGCGATATTTCCTAAACTCGTATAAGTCGAGTTCATACCAGCAACGAATCCTTGCTCTTTTCCAGCTGCTTTTGATAAAAACGTCGTTAAAGCTGGACGAAGTAAATCAAATGCTAAGAAAATGAAGCAAGTAACGAGAAGTACAATCCAATAATTAAAGACTACAGTCGAGACGAATGCTAATACTGCCCCTACAATTAAACATATTTGGATTAATACTTTCTCACCGAACATGTCTACCAATTTGCCAAACATAAATACCTGTACAACTACCCCAAAGATTGAACTAATTGTAATAATCGCTGCAATATCTTTCGGCGAGAAACCAAATTTATGATCAGAGAACAAGCTAAACACTGTTTCATACGCTGATAATCCGAATGCGAGTACAAATACAATAATAAATGCAATTGCATACATTGGATGTAATGATTTCTTTAAATCACCAATAAAACTTGATTCTTTCGTATTAGAAGAAATCTCTGCAAGTTCTTCTTTCGTTAACGGTTCTTTTAAAATAAAAATCGAAATCACACATGCTATAAAAGCAATTACTGCTGCAACGAAAAACGGCACACGTATACCGTATTCTGCAATAAATCCGCCGATTCCAGGCCCTATAATGAATCCAGTACTAATAGCCGCAGATAAGTATCCCATCGCCTTTGGACGTTCCTGAATAGATGTAATATCCGCAACATATGCCGTAACACCAGGCATAATAAACGCAGCACTAATTCCGCCTAATACCCTTGCTACATAAAGCATCCATACATCTTTTCCTAATCCAAAAAGAAGTTCTGAAACACCAAAAATAAATAATCCAATGATGATCATTTTCTTCCTACCGTAAAGGTCAACCCATCGGCCTGTAATAGGTGAAGTAATGAGCTGGGCCATTGCAAACACTGCAACGAGATATCCCATCGTCTTCCCTGTTAAACCCATATCATTCATAAAGGACGGCATAACCGGAATGATTAATCCAATCCCTAAAAAAGCGATAAATATATTACTCAAAAGAATGACCAATACCATCTTTTGTTCTTTTATCGGTTTCTTCACTTTTTAACACCTCTTCCCGTAAGCTCCTCTCAAAAAATAATGCCCAAGAAGCTTTTTCTTTATCCTGCTATTTGTGGGCTAATCATGAGTAGAGATGCCTCCACTCATTAGAATTTCACTCTATCCTTCCACACATACATAAATATTAGGTGAATGACTATCATTCATTTCCCCTCAAAAATAAACCTACCTTTTCAGACAGGTTCATCTCACTATTTCTTTATATGTAGTGCATGTGTTAAAAAATCTAGTACTTCTGCCTTTTGTAGCTCGACCTGCTCATCATCTTTATGATCATATAAATAAACTTGTTCCGCTGCTGATTCAACAAGAGCAATAAATAACTTCGCTGTTCGCTCTGCGTGAACTGAATCACGAATTTCACCGGCTTCTTTCGCCCCACTTAAAAATTCACTTAGCCACATATAAAGAGGCTCATACACAGCTTCCCATTCTTTTATATGTTCCGTAGATGCAAGACCTGCATACATTAAAGCTTGTATTTCACGATATTCCTCTATAAAGTGAAACACCGCATCGATTACTTGTGCCACTTTATTTGAAAAAGGTACATCTTTTTGTACTTTTTTTTTCACTGCAAGTATCATCTTTTCAACCATCACTTCTGCTATTGCAGGCATAACAGATAGCTTAGAAGGAAAATATAAATAGAAAGTTCCTTGCGCAATGCCAGCTAATTTCACGATATCAGAAATCTTCGTTTTTTCGACGCCCTTTTCCTGAAACACTTCAATAGCTGCATAGACAATTTTCTCTTTTTTATTCATCATCTAAACCCTTTCACACGCGTATTGAATGACTGTCACTCATTTTATAAAATAACTAGCTGTACTGTCAATTATCGTGCACTTTTTATAATAAAAATCTCCTAATGACTTGTTAGGAGATACAGTATATCTTTAAGAAAGTGCCTTTAATCCTGTCACTCCACATACAATAAGAAACACACTAATGATACGCGCTTTACTTTTCGACTCACCAAACAAGAACATGTTTAACAAAACTGCACCTGCTGTTCCGATACCAATCCAAACCGCATATGCGACACTTACTTGTAAAAATAAGAAGGAAGTATACAAAAATGCGAAGGATGTAGCAAACCCACCTATATAAATCGCACCATTGGCTAATGTCTTATCTTTACTATACATTTTAAGTCCTATCACACCGACTATTTCACTAATTGCAGCACAAAATACGAAAAACCAACCCATTTTTAAGCAACTCCTTCCACAGTTTCTTCTTTATTGTCAGCTAACTTTAAACCGATAACGCCGGCTACTACCATAAGAATGAAGAATAGTTTGCCTGCGCTGAAACTTCCACCGAAAAGAAATACATCCATTAAGAAAGTACCTACCGTACCAGCTCCAGCGAAAATAGCATATACAGTTCCTGTTGCAAGATGTTCACACGCTTTAGAAAGGAAGTGAAAATCAACAGCGATAACTCCTAAAATAATAATCCAATGCCACCAAGTATTAGCCGTATTAAAACCAAACACCCAAAAAATTTCAAAGATACATGTTAATATGACATATAACCAAGCTCTATTTTTCATACCTCTCACCTCTTATGACTGACTATCAGTCATTTTTGTTTTAAAAAAATATACTCTTTCATCAATACTATATAAAAACAACTATCATCCTCATTTACCATTGTATTTGTTCCATTTCTAAGCTAAATGCATCCTGTCACATAAAAATGACTGAATGTCATTCATATGTATTGTACATGAACATTTTAAAAATTGTCAATGCCGAAAGTTTATTTAAAATTTCTATCATCAGATTTGTATATTTCCTAATAATCTGTCAATAATGCTAGTAACATAATATTTTCTCCACTCCCCCTTGGAGAGATCCCTTGAATGGAGCAGTTAGCTTTTGCTAGCTGCTCTTTTTTATTTATCCGCACACTATGATGAAATACTCATAGATCAAATCCATTTTTCATCACATAACAACATCTATTTATTTTCCAATGAGCCTTTGTATGCACTAATTTTATTCTCGAGCATCTTCTCTGTAACTTCTAAGTTTTCTCTTTGAATCTGAATAGATTTCCTATGATCTTCTAGAAGCTGTAAACGAGCTTCTGTTGTATGCTCCCCTTCTGTATATAGTCTAGCGTATTCTCTTATTTTCGCTATTGGCATTTGCGTTTGTTTTAATTTCATTACAAACTGCAACCACTTTATATGTGACTCTTCGTAAAGTCGATTTCCATTTGTATCACGATTTGCAATTAATATACTTTCCTTTTCATAATAGCGTAGTGTATGTGTGCTCACTCCTAATAATTTTGCTACCTCGCTAATTGTGTACATACTCAAACTCCCTTCACATGCTTACCCTCATATATTTTATGACCGAATCAAATTTATAAAAAACATTTGACTTAGAGTATACTCTAACAAATACAATCTAACCATAAATGAATTTGAATTTAGGGGGATTTTATATGAAATACACGGTTATTACTGGCGCAAGTTCCGGAATTGGTTATGAAGCAGCTTTAGCATTTGCATCTCGCGGAAAAAATTTAGTACTTGTAGCTCGAAGACAAGAAGAATTAAACGGATTAAAATTGAAAATTAACGAAATGCATCCTGAGTTGGATGTTGTCATTCGAAAAACTGATTTATCTGTGACTGAAGATGTTTATAAACTTTATGAAAGCCTACAAGCTTTTCAAATTGAAACGTGGATTAACAACGCAGGTTTTGGTAATTTCGCCTCAATTGCTGAACAAAATTTAAATAAAATAGAGACGATGTTGCATGTCAATATAGAAGCACTAACAATACTCTCTTCTCTTTTCGTTCGAGATTATTCAATGGTTGATGGAACACAGCTTATTAACGTTTCATCTGGCGGCGGATACACGATTGTTGCTGATGCTGTTACGTATTGCGCTACGAAATTTTATGTAAGTGCCTTTACAGAAGGGCTGTCTCACGAACTGAAAGAACAAGGCGCAAAACTGCAAGCAAAAGTTTTAGCTCCTGCTGCAACTGAAACAGAATTTGCGAAACGTTCATTTGATATTGATGAATTCCAATACGATAATGTTGTACCAAAATTCCACACTGCAAAACAAATGGCACAATTTATGCTCGATCTTTATGATAATGATAAAGTTGTAGGGCTTGTCGATGGTTCTACTTATAACTATGAGCTTAAAAATCCCATTTTTAATTTTGCAGTACGAAAAACGAATTCAAGTTCTTAATTCCCCTAAAATATAGATGCCCACTATTACATAAATAATAGTGGGACTTTTCTCTCTCTGAAACTTTCACCCAACATACCGAACCATCGCCACTTCATCACAATAATCAACCTTTGGACAATGTCTACAATCAATCCATACTTTCTCTGGTAACGCCTCTCTATTCACAAAATCAAACCCGCACTTTTGAAAAAATTCCGTTTCATATGTTAAAGAAATGACTCTATTCACTTTTATTTTCGCTGCTTCATTTATTACATGGTTCACTAACATACGCCCTATCCCTTTTCCTGCATATGTATGCGAAACTACTAACGATCGTATTTCTGCAAGATCTTCCCCCAATACATGCAATCCAGCAACTCCAACAATTTTCTCGTCCTCTTTCATAACATATAAACATTGCAAATATTGATAAAGAGACAAAAGAGATCGCGGTAAAACAACTCCCTCTTTTGCATAAACCTCAATAAGACTATAAATTTCTTTCACATCACTCGTCACCGCATTACAGATTTTCATATTACATCCCCTTGCCCTCGATATTAATATTTATAACTTCAAATGAATTTTAATTCATAATTTTATATAATAATACATCTCTCTTTTCTCCTCGTCAATCAATTTATACAAACAAAAAACCAAGCAATCTAATCGATGCTCGGTTCCTCATTTCGTATCGGCAATACTGTCGAATATTTAATTTCACGAAGTGCTAAACTTGTCTGTATCCTTGTAATACCAAGCTTATTCAGCTTTCTAATAAACTGCTCTAGTTCTTTACGATCACGATTTGCAACCTTTAATAAATAATCGTACTCTCCTGTTAAACAGTGACATTCTAACACTTCCGGCATCGATTCTAATTCTTTCTCCAACACTTCCAACTTGTCAAATTGATGAATATTCGTACTCATAAAAATAAAACATAATAAATCAAACCCAAGCTTTTCTTGATTTAAAATCGCGACTTGCTTATCGATGAAACCTTCCCCATCCAATCTTTTTATTCTTGCATGCATCGCAGCCGGTGATAAATTAACGCGACGTGCCAGCTCTGCATTACTTACTTGTGACTCCTTCTGCAATATATCTAAAATTTGTACATCCAAATCATCCAACACTTTAATAACAGACGACTCCATTACAATTCCCCCTTTTTTCTTACCGATGATTATTCGAAAAAACACCTTATACCTTACACGAAACTGAATATCATTCCGTAAATATCACTCATCACTAAAGATTTTATCGAGTTTTCACCATTATACAAAAGAATATATTACACAATAAAGAAAAATGCTAAAATTATTTACAATAAGTATTGATTACAAAAAAGGGGATTTTATCATGCCTTATTTTTACGTCTTTTTACTATTACTAACGAGCTTATTATGGGGAGGAAATTTTGTCGTTGGAAAATCACTCGTCGATCATGCATCGCCGATGACACTGACAAATTTAAGATGGATGATTGCGATTGTTTGTTTATTACCAATGGTATGGTTTAAAGAAAAGAAAATCCTTCCACCACGTACCGCAATACTTCCGTTAATATTGATGGGAATTTCAGGGGTCGCTCTTTTTAACATCTTTCAATTTTTAGCATTAGAAAAAACATCCGCTACGAATGTAGGTCTTATCTCTACTTTGAATGCAATTTCAATTGCATTATTTTCAGTATTATTTCTAAAAGAAAAAGTAAATACACTTCAAATCCTATCCATGATTCTTTCATTCTTCGGGGTTATCCTCGTCCTATTAAAAGGTGATTTCTCGCTTTTATTTTCACTACATTTTAATAGTGGCGATTTATGGATGATTGCAGCAGTTTGTATTTGGGGAATCTATTCTATTTGTAGTAAATGGGCAACAAAAACAACTACACCACTTATGGCAACGTTGTACTCTGGTATTTTCGGCGTTATTTTATTACTACCGTTTAACATAGGTAGCTTCACTGTTTCAAATATAAATACTTCTTTCATCACATCACTTTTATATACTGGGCTTATTTCGACAGTTCTTTGTATGGTATTTTGGAATATTGGCGTACAAAAATTAGGCGCAACTACATCAGGTATTTTTCTAAACTTCAATCCAATTTTCACAGCCATTTTAGCATTCATATTCCTCGGAGAAGAATTAACGTGGATACAAATTTTAGGGACAATTGTCGTTGTAACAGGATGTTATTTATTTTCTCATTTCAAAACTGTCGCTGTTCAGCCTGTTAGACCTTTAATGCGAAAACATCCTTAATGAAAAAACATCGTCATCTGGGTTGGCGATGTTTTTATTTACTCTTCATTTCTTTTATATACTGCTTTTCCTCTTCTGGCGATAAACGTTCCGTCGCCTTGCCAGTATCTCCACCTTCGAGGTTCCATAAAAAGTTATGCTCCTCAACAGTTTGAGAAAAATCTCCTTTTTCCCATCTGTTTATAATAGAAAATAACTTCATTTTATATTGAAAACCTGTACTATTTTCAATATCTCTTTTTACATTAGAAATTTCCTTTTTTGTCATTTCTACAAATCCCCATTTTTCAGAGGATTTTACCTTTTGGTGCACCATTTTATGCATGGTAGAAATAATTTCACCTTCACTAATTTGCGGGACTTCTTCTGCAGCTTTTTTCTCTTTTTCGTTTGCCGCTCGCTCGGTTTGAATATTTTTATTTTCTTTTTCCATATATGCAAGCAATTTCTTTCCGCAAACTATAGAAGAGATGATTACAATAATGGTAATACATATACCTACAATCCATTTAAAAAGCATTAGCTCTTCATCGCTTCCCTAACAATATGACTATCTACATATTGCTTAAACTTCACGATTTTTCCATCTTCAAGCTGCCATACATGAACAAATTCTGCTTCAAATGATTTTCCTGTTTCTTTATAAACTCCAGAATACATACCTTCTGCAATAATTACATCTTTTCCGTCTACCTCATGATATGTATTTACACTTGCTTTATAATCATCCCAGTCTGATCCTAAACGGCTAAATACATTTTCCATTATAGCTTCTACGCCTTTATATGTTCCGCCGTATGGGAAACCTTCTGCCTCTGTCCATTCCACTTTTTCAGAGAAGGCTTCTGCTAAATGCTTTGCATTCGAAGAAGCTGATCCTTCATACGTGCTTTGAATAATTTCTAAATTTGATTTAGGCATATTACTTCCTCCCGTTTATTTATTTTTACACAAGACGTAACCAATGTAGTTACAACTTGTGTAAAAAAATATTTAAATTGTTTCATTCGTAATTCATTAGTTGTAATCATTATAGTTACAATAATTCTTCAAGTCAACAATTTATAAATAAAATTTACTTCGTTTTCATTACTTTCTCTTTTAAGAAACGATCTACATATCCTTCTGCTTTTACTACGAATAAATACGCACCCATTGATAATAATGCAAGATCTAATTCATATCCTGGATTCTTTCCATCTCCTAATAAACCTGCTGCTCCATTTACCTTTACGATAGCTCCAGCTAAAATAAGAGCGAATAACAATCCTACATATCGTACACCTAAACCGATAATTAATAATATACCACCAACTAATTCTACAGTTGCTACGCCGTATGCAAGGCCACCTGGTAAACCGATGCTTGTAAACCATCCTGCTACATTATCGATACCTGATTGAAACTTTGCTAAACCGTGTGCAAAGAACGTAACTCCTAACACGATACGAATAATTAAATTCCCAATATATTGATTCATTTTGAACTCTCCTTTTTGTTTTGTTATGGTGAACTTTTATTTACAAGTCAAAACAATACGGTATTTTATTTCATTCGTCAAATACTTTTTTAAAGAAAATAAAAAACATTATCCGTTTTACGGATAATGTTTTCCTACAAAATAGCGCTAATTCAAGCTTTTATTCTATCGCATAGAAAAAGTTGAAACATTTTTCCAGCGCCAATATAAGGCAGTAAAGACACGTCCTCTTCCACAACCATTCCCACAACATTCACTTTCTCATCTACAGGTAAATCATGTGTAGCAACTTGCATCTCCCCTGCATATCTACCGTACAATTCATTATCAATTGTAATGCTGCCTTTCTTTCTTACAATTGTATGCATCGGCTGTAAAACCACTCTATTTCCTTCCCTTGATTCTACAGATCGAATAACATCACGAGCCGGATCTAGTCTATTTGTATGCACTTGCTCCACCACTTTTAATACTTCTTTATCAGTTATAAATGATTTGTAACGCAATGGAATAATCCCCCTACTCGCACTAGCTACTTCTTGCATACTTTCCAAACTTGCGCTTATATCTCCAATCAATACTTTATCAACACCACAATCTTGAACAAGTTCTAAGTACGCTTCAAGCGGGCGCATATTGCGATGTTTTTCTAACGTTGGTAACCCTTCATATAACGGACCACGTTTTTCCGCGTCTCCTGGAATAAATGCCATCGTTTTTATTCCGCACTCCTGTAAATATTGATTTTGTTTTTGTAAGAAGGACTTTGCTAGTCCTGTCTCTGGACGTGGGTAAAAATTATGCAACGCTTCTACATTCTCTACTCGTATATGTTCTGTAAGTAACTCTTTCCAAAATGGCTTTGTAATCGTACTCGCATTTAAAGCTACTTTCATCTTATGAGATACGCTTGCAATTTCTTTTGGCGCAATGCCGTAATCCATTCTTAAACCGGTAATGCCCCAGTCCAATAGTTCTTCCACATTTTCATATGTTAGCCCTAAATGATGTAACGATTTTGGAGAAACATCAACCATTAACTCCATTTCATTTTCAAGAGCCTGCTTCCCAAGTATCTGAATTAACTCTTTATACGTACCAGGATCATCCTCTGGTATATGAAGTGATGTAAAAATAGACAAAAATCCATTTTCCTTCGCCACTTTTAGCCACTCTTCTTGTTTCTCTACTCGTTCTTTTGAAAGATAAATGGAAACTCCGATCATATAAATCTCCCTTTCTATTAATAGAAAAAGAGAAAGGAATCCCTTTCTCTATATGTTTTCTGCCATTTCTTCTTTAAATCCGAAGAAGTACGTAAAGATAAATCCGAAAGTATATGCAATTACTAAACCTAAGAAATATAGTAAATATTTATTGTCAGCAATTAACGGAATTAAAGATAGCCCTGATACGCCAATTCCAAGTGAAGCCGTTTGCATAACTGCTTGGAATGCACCACCGACAGCCGCTCCTAAACAAGCAGTAATAAACGGTTTCCCAAGTGGTAATGTAACCCCGTATAATAACGGCTCACCAATTCCTAAAAAGCCAACTGGCAATCCACCTTTAATTACATTTCGAAGTCGTTTGTTTTTTGTTTTCACATAAATCGCAATTGCTGCGCCCACTTGGCCAGCACCAGCCATTGCGAGCACTGGTAATAAAGGTGTTACGTGTGTTTGATTAATAAATTCCATATGAATTGGTGTTAAACCGTGATGCAATCCGACCATAACGAGAGGTAAAAATGTTCCCGCAAGTACTGCGCCAGCAAATGCTCCGCCAATATTTAAAATAGCATTAATTCCGCTCGTAATACCATCTGATAAGAAACCTGCTAATGGCTGAATGGCTAACATCGTTACGATACTTACAACTAATACAGTAATGAGTGGTGTCACGATAATATCAACTGCATTTGGCACTGCTTTTCGAACTTGTCTTTCCACTACAACCATAAGCCATGCTGCAAAAATAACTGCAAACAATCCGCCCCGTCCGGGCACTAATGCTTCACCAAACAATTTTACGTTTGCCATCGCCGGGTTGAAAATTAAAATACCAGCAATTGCCCCAAGAACCGGTGTCCCGCCAAATTCTTTCGCTGTATTCCAGCCGACTAAAATTCCTAAGAATGTAAAGATACCGCCGCCAATGAGTAGTAACATTTGTAACCACGTTGCATTTGGATCAGCACCAGCATTTTTCGCAAAGTTAGCAACCCCGTTTATAATTCCTGACGCAACAAGCCCCGGAATTAATGGGATGAAAATACTTCCTATTTTTCGTAAAAAGTTTTTCACCGGTGTATTATTTTTCTTCTTAATCTCTGATTTCATCTCTTGCCCAATATCTTCAAGGTGATGATCTGCTACCTCACCAATTCGTAGTCCTGTCAAACCTTCCATTTCAGCTGCTACTTTATTTACTGTTCCTGGACCAACGACAACTTGAAGCGTCTCATCTTCTATAACACCCATAACGCCTTCAACTTTTTTCAAAAGGTCCATATTTACTTTACTTTCATCATGAAGCGTTAAACGTAGTCTCGTCATACAATGAGCAATACTACGAATATTTTTTATTCCCCCAAGTTGCTCCGAAATTTCCTTGGCCATTCTCTCTTCTTTCTTCATAATAGAATCCCCCTTCCTATTACTTTATAGTGCTTTCTTCACAAACCCTTTTGCGTATTTTAGTTTCTCCAGTGCTTCCCCATACTCACACTGCAACAACACCATAACAATGGCAGCTTTTACGTTACGTTCTGCCTTTTCATAATACTCTGCCGCTACTTCATAACTAGCGCCTGTTGCTTCCACAATAATTCGTTTTGACCGTTCTACTAACTTTTCATTTGTGGATTGAACATCTACCATTAAGTTTTTATATACTTTTCCTACACCAATCATCGAAGCTGTTGAAATCATATTCAGCACTAATTTTTGTGCTGTACCAGCTTTTAAACGCGTTGATCCTGTTAATATTTCTGCACCTGTCTCTACTTCTACATTTAACTTTGCATATTTACTTATTTCAGCATTTTTATTACAAGAAATACTCGCTGTACTCGCTCCTACGCTCTGTGCGTATTTCAAGCCGCCAATTACGTAAGGAGTTCTGCCACTTGCAGCAATTCCAATCACTGTATCTTTCTCATTTAATCCAATACTTTTTAAATCTTCTTCTGCTAACTCTTCGCGATCTTCGGCACCTTCCACCGCTTTAGTAAACGCTTTCAACCCACCTGCTATATATCCTTGCACCATTTTATCATCCGTGCCAAATGTCGGCGGACATTCCACTGCATCTAGAATACCTAAACGACCACTCGTACCAGCACCAATGTAAATTAAACGTCCCTCTTCTTCAAAAGATTTAATAACAGTCTGTACAACCTTTTCAATTTGTTCTATCTCTTTTTCAACTGCTAACGCAACAGTTCGATCTTCTTCATTCATACTTTGCAACACTTCTTTTATACTCATTTCATCCAGATTCATTGTTTTCTCATTACGATGTTCTGTCGATAAATTTTCTAACATATTGTCACCCTCTTTGAAATTATATTTCACACTTTTATTATAACTTTAAGAAACTAAAAATCAATATCCCTTTCTTATTTTATGAAATAAAATTTCACAACATGACATATTTGTGTCAAAGATAATAAAAAAGATGAGTCTCCTCATCTTTTCTTCTACTTTAACTTCCGTAACCGCAACGCTTCTTCTCGCGTCTCCATAAATTGATCCAATACTTTATTACCAATTCGGTTGAAAGTAATCACATATAAAGCATCAATCATATTCAGTTGCGTCATTCTCGACGCAATACTTGCAATACGATGATCTTGTTCTACATCTGGCATACAAAGACGAATGTCCGCTTCTTTATATAAGGGGGATGATTGATCTAGCTTCGTAATTCCAATAACAGTTGCACCTTGTCTCTTTGCATACTGCGCCATTTCAAGCACATCTCTCGTTCGACCAGATGTTGAAATCGCAACAAATATATCGCCTTCTTTTAAATTCGTCACAAGCGGCAACATCATATGAAAATCAGATAGCATCATCGCTGTAAATCCAAGCCGTGTAAATTTATACGCCCCATCCATTGCTGGCGTAGCTGATCCACCTACGCCGTAAAATATAATTTTGCCCGCATTGACAATACGATCTGCAGCTTTCTCAAGTTCCTTCTTATCTATCGCAGTAACGCTCGCCTCAATTGCAGCTTTATTCACATAAGTGACTTTATTAAACAAATCGTACGGTCCATCTTCCGTATTCATCACTGAAAAATCGTTAATATTATAATCAGCAATCGTTAATTCACGAACGAGTGCTATCTTAAATGCTTTAAAACTTCCGATCCCAATCGACTTACAAAAACGAACGACACTCGCCTCACTTGCGCCTGCATTCGTTGACACTTCTTTCGTCGTTAAGTTCGGAACAATCTCTGCATTCTCCATTATGTACATGGCAACCTTCTTTTCAGCTGGTGAAAATTGATCCATATTACTTTCAATTTTAAATAGTAATGTTGAAGCTTTCACTATTTAACCTCCACTTCTTACGGTTGCGTTCACTTATTTTCTCTTGCTTCAAGAAGGTAAAAACCATCATCGCCAGGAGGATGAAACACATTTACAATGCGATTCCCTTTTTGATAAACAGTTCTTTCTCCTTCTGTCCACTTCTCTTTCCAACCGTTCATCCAAATCGCAACATCAGGTAAAAAAGCAGTATATTTCAGCTTCTGACCGTACTCACCATCTGCTTCTTCCGAAAAAATAGAAACCGGAAAATCTTTCACTTTTGATTCTTTCCATGCAGTAAATGGTATACATACTGCAATAAGTACGATTACACCGATAACCTTCTCCTTCGTAATCTTCACACTTCCCTCTCCTTGTCATATCACATACATAGATTTTACCATAATTACAAACCCTTCATGCTATATGACCATTGCTTTTTGGAATAAAAAAAGAGCTTACCTACATCAGATAAGCCCTTCCTCTCTATACAAAATATTTCTTCAAAAGTGGCGGTGTAATAATCGTCGTCAATATAACAACAATAACAATCGCTGTGAAATTTTCTTTCGCTAATAAATTCGCCGTAAGTCCATTTGCTGCGATGATAAGTGCTACTTCACCACGTGATACCATCCCCGCGCCAATACTAATAGAAGATTGGAGATTAAAACCTGTCAATCTCGCTCCTAAACCTGATCCAATTAACTTTGTGAAAATCGCAATGAGGGTCATAATAATAATGAACCAAAGCTGGCTTCCAATGCCTTGAAATGTAATTTCCATTCCGATACTTACGAAGAATACTGGAACAAATATTGCATAAGCAATCGGTTCAATTTTATGTTCCACTTCATGCTTATACTCTGTTTGAGAAATAGCAATTCCTGCTGCAAATGCTCCAATAATGCCTGCAATTCCCATCATTTCACTGTAATAAGAAAAAGAGAAGCAAATAATAAGAGCCGCGCTAATTAACGCTTCTGTTACACGAAGCGGGACAAGCATTTTCATAATCCAAGGAACGACTTTCCAAGCAATAAAAACAATACTTACAAAGAAAATAATTTTCTTTGCAATGACAAGTGTTATATTTACATCTTGTGTTCCTAAAAAACTCATTACAAATGCCAATAAAATAACGACAATGACATCATCAAATACGGCAGCACCTAAAATTGTTGTACTTTCTCTCGTATTCATTTTTCCTAAATCACGTAGCGTCTGCACCGTAATACTAACCGATGTTGCGCAAAGTAATAATCCTAAAAAAATGGCATGGGACTGCATTAATCCAAACAGCAATCCTGTTACATAACCACCGATGAAAGGAAAAATAATTCCACCAGCCGCTACTGCAAATGACGATTTCAAATTCCGATTTAACTCTTCTAAATCTGTTTCAAGTCCCGCCATAAACATAAGTAACAAAACACCAATCTCACTCAGTTCATCAATTAGTTCAGAACTATTAATAATACCGAGTACAGCTGGACCGATAATAATACCGACAATTAACTTACCAAGTACAGAAGGCTGACCAAGTCTCACGCTAATGTCACCAGCTAATTTCGTACAAAGTAAAATGACGACAAGTTCAAAATAAAATAACATAGCATCTGCTCCTACTTTAACTTTAATCAGTGGGTCGTTAACCCCCGTTCATTTCTGCAAGTAGTTTCCCCTATTGATCCGAATTTTATTTTTCATATTTTTATTTGACAAAATATTCTGAATTATATTAAGATTAATCCAGCAATTTTAAAAAACTACATACCATAACTGTACCTCCATTTCCTTACATACTCTTTTTTAATGGGCTCATACTATAGTCGCAGTTATGGAAATGAAAAAACGGGGGGAGAGTCCAAAGTGAAGTCATTATTACGAAAAAAAGCGCTTAGTACTGAATCACCAAAGCAGCTAGATAGAACATTAACTGCACTCGATTTAACGTTTTTAGGGATCGGCGCCGTAATTGGGACAGGGATCTTTGTATTAACAGGTATTGTTGCAGCAAAACATTCTGGTCCTGGTATTATGCTATCATTCCTTATTGCTGCATTTACTTGTGCTTGTGTAGCCTTTTGTTATGCTGAATTTGCTTCTTCTATTCCTGTCTCAGGAAGTGTGTATACTTACGCATACATGACAGTCGGAGAAGTCGTCGCCTTCATCGTCGGATGGTGTTTAATGCTCGAATATTTACTTGCCGTTGCAGCAGTAGCTGTCGGTTGGTCTGGTTATTTGCAATCATTACTACAAGGGTTCAATATACACCTACCCGCCATAATCGCCTCGGCCCCCGGCGTAGGAAAAGGTGGTCTCATCGATTTACCAGCTGTCTGCATTTTACTTCTTATTACTGGTCTTTTAAGTTTTGGTATACGTGAAAGTGCACGCATTAATAATATTATGGTTCTTATTAAACTAGCTGTTATCATTGCCTTTATCGTAGCAGGCGCAAAATATGTAAAACCTGAAAACTGGACACCGTTCATTCCATTCGGATACGACGGTATTATTACCGGAGCTGCCACTGTATTCTTCGCCTTTTTAGGTTTTGATGCAATCGCAACCGCTGCAGAAGAAACGAAAAAACCGCAGCGTGACTTACCAATTGGTATTATCGGTTCTCTTCTTATTTGTACTGTTTTATATATGATCGTATCTTTCGTTTTAACAGGTATGGTTCCTTATACGCAATTAGACGTTTCTGATCCAGTTGCATTTGCATTGCATTTCGTTGGTGAGGATGCAATTGCAGGACTACTCGCTGTTGGAGCGATGACTGGAATGACAACCGTTCTCTTAGTCGTTATGTATGGACAAGTTCGAGTTTCGTATGCGATGAGCCGTGACGGTCTACTTCCAAAAGCGTTAGCACGTGTAAATAAAAGAGTAAAAATCCCTTTATTAAATACGTGGATTACTGGCGTTATTGCCGCTTTATTAGCAGGACTTTTAGATTTACATTTGCTAGCAAATTTAGTAAACATCGGTACGTTAACAGCCTTTACATTCGTTTGCTGCGCGGTACTTATTTTACGAAAAACACATCCTGATTTAAAACGTGGATTCCGTACACCTTTCGTACCTGTATTACCAGTTGTCGCGATTCTTTGCTGTTTATATTTGATGGCTAATTTATCTAAAACGACATGGATTAGCTTTATAGCTTGGCTTATAGTCGGTTTATGCTTCTATTTCTTCTACTCTAGAAAGCATAGCCATTTAGCTACCGAAAAAACGAATGATGAACAGAAAAAAGCATAACAAAATAGCTCGCCGTTTTAGCGGCGAGCTATCTTTCTGTACAATTATATTTTTTCGTTAACGATTGTAAAATGAAAAATATGCCGATGCAAGCTGTAAACCACGCCCAATTTCCTATTGGTGTAGAATATTTAAAAACGCCAATACCTACAAGCACTATGAAAATGATTACTTGATATATGAGCTTCCACTTTTGCATATATCCCCTCCTTTACTTCGTTCCCTTCTTTTTATTCTTCCAGGCATTCAAACTATCAAAGAAAAAGTTAATAAATAACGTTCCTAGTCCTGCTAATAAGAAAGTCATTAAAAATAAAACCCAAATACTTTTCTCTTTTAAGAAATAATATCCTACAAGGAGCACAACCGCGATCCATACATATTCAAGAATTCTTTTTAGCTTTTTCTGTTCCAAATTATTCGCTCCTTCTTTCTATGCTACTTTTAGTATAACAAAAAAGAAGCCTATCATGATAAGCTTCTTTTCTTCTCTCTTATTTGTTCATACTTTTTTCAACGAGTGAAATCGCATATTCTAATGTACGATTCATCGTTTCTACCTGTGCATCTTTTACCTTCGCATCTTTTAATACAGCTTCTGCAACTGTAATTTTTTGTTGCAATGATTTCACTGAACCATCTGTTACATTTACAGCTTGCGCTTTCTTCACTACTGCTTTTGCAGATTCAATATTGATCTGTAATTTTTCTTTCGGTGTTTTTGGTTGTTCTTCTGCCACTTTTGATTGTACGAATGTTACATTAGCTGTTTTTAATTCGTTATATGTTTGAATAATTTGTTCCCCAGTACTTCCTACATTTTCAAATGCTTGCTTAGCAGTGTTATAGCTTTTTTCTAGTTCTTGAAATGCTTCCTTTGAATATTGACCTGGCTTACCACCAAACTCATACGTACCATCTAACACTTCCTTTACTTTTCCTAGCTCCTCATATAATGCGTTGACTTGCTCTAACTTCGTACGGTTAGAAAATTCATTGTACGCTGCTAATACTTCTGAAGAACTTAACGCTTTACTATATAATTTTGCAAGCGCGATTTGACCGTTTAATGGAATGCCGCCATTTCCATTGCTATCAGGATCCGCTCCAAATGCAAATGGTACGTTCGGGCTATAAACTTTTCCTTGAGCTAACTGACTATTTACTTTTTTACCATCTACGTAAATTGCCACTTCGCTTCCGTTATATGTTCCTGTTAAATGATACGTTTTGTTCGCTTCCAATTGAACGCCAACACGTTTGTAGCTACCGCCAATGTGAGCCCATAATTCAACATATCCACTTCCTGTAGACTCAAAACCAATTCCGCCGCTCTCTGTATTTTGCAAAATACCTTGTCCGCGAATTTCATTCATTGAAAACACAGTTTCTAACGTAAACGTATTTGCTATTTTCTCTTTTTGTGCTGCTGAAAATGGAATATATCCAAATGTATTAGCTTTTCCATGTAACTTCATAACATTCTTTTTCAATGCTTTATCATATTCAATAGTCACATTACCCTTCAATTCACCTTTTGTACCAAATGGTGAATTGTCTTTAAATGTACCATCTGAGAAATTCACATCAAAAATATCAGCCTTTGGTACTTTCACATTCGGATCAATGTTATCTTTTTTCGTAGTAATTTCTGCCGTTAACGGTTGCACACTTTCATTACCAAATGAATCAATCGCGACTACTTCAAACGTATATGTTCTCCCGCCATCTAATCCTGCAAGTGTAAATGTCAGTTCTTTCGGCACTGGGTCACGATAAAACTCTGAAAATGCTAGTAATTTATTTTTTATTTCTCCAGTTTGCTTACCTCTAGCTTGTACGCGATAAGAATGAACAAGAAGGTTGTCCAATGCTTGCATGAATGTTACTGTTGCTGCATTTTCTGTTACATTCGATACTGATAACTTTGCATCTTTTGCAAAAGATGGCTTTTCTTTATCACGATCTTCTACATGTGTAAAAGTTTCTTTCTTTGATGGCAACTGAATTTTCCATGGCTCGCCTGTCCAAGAATTCGTATGGAAATCGCGTCGATTAATCGTTACTTCTTTATCGTCTACTTCTACTAATAAACCTTGGCTTAATGCACGCGATTCTGAAGGAATATTCCCTTGCACTTTGCCACCCTCTACCTCCATATAGCTTACAGAAGAGGTACCAACAGATGTAAAGTCCTTTTGATGAATCGATCTTGGATCATCTAATGGATAATGCGAATGACCTGAAAACGTAATGACTTGTGGATATTCTTTTAATACTGCATTAATTTTTGCACTATCCTTCGTTCCCCATTCTTGGCTACCGTACACTGTATCTTTAATATGTTGATGTAAAAATACAAAAATCGGTTTTTCTGGATCATCTTTTTGCGCCTTTGCCATTTCTTCTTTTAACCAATTAATTTGTTTGTCCGAATAATACCCATGTGTCGTTTCATTTTCTGGAGACATTACGATAAAATGATACCCTTTTACCACTTTATGATAATAAATTGATTCCATTCCTGTTTTTTCTAAGAAACGCTTCTGTGCTCCCTCTACTGATAAACCGTTCCAATAATCATGATTACCTAGAGAATTCATTCGTACCGCATCTTTATTTGCATTGTCATTATACACTTGCATGAAACGATCATATTGCTGCACAGACCCTGAATCAGTAAAATCTCCTACAATTACGAACGCATCTTGCTTTGGTGCAAGCGTATTGAACTGTTCAATCGCTCTTTTCCAGCGAAACATATCATCTGTTCCACTATTTTTAATATGAACATCACTTACAACGGGGAAAACTATTTTCTTCTCACTTGGTGCCTTTTCTTGCTTTTTCTCTTCCGCTTTGACTGATGTACTCCACGGAAATGATACAAATGCTAATACAAAAACCATCAATAATCCAATAAGACCTTTTACTTTTCGTAAAGCAATTCTTTCCACGTGAATCCTCCTCATAATAATTGATTCATTACAAGGGCTATTTTATCTAATACATGTTAATGTCGTTTAAATAAAAAATGAAGTTTATTAGATTTTTGTAAATATACAGTTAATTAGAAATTAAGTCCAACATTCCTCGTACTATTGTATACAACCACCTTTTGTCTAAAAGAGTCTGATCATTCTTTTCCTATGACTATTCACATATAATCTTTTCTATAACACTAATGATAAGTTAAGGTTTAAGCCTATTAGACAATCTTAATTTTTAATATTTCCTTCTTTTTTTAACACATCGGCCATGCTTTTACATTTAATAGTAGTAAAAGACCACTTAAAAGGAGGGGTTGTATTGAAGAATAAAAAAAATATCGGCTGTTTCGCTCCTTTATCTATTATTTGTCCAGCCCCTTGTCCACCGCCCCCTCCTCCAAATCCAAATTGCGAGCGAGTAACAAATGAATTTGCAGGGAATTTCCTTATAACTAATAACACCATTCCTTCTACCAAAGATGCATCACAATCAATGATACTGTGGCAAAGTGATGGGATACTACTTATATCAGGTACTGTTTCGGTTTACAATAGTACTAGCAGCACAGAATCAATTACAATTCAAATCGTTGGAGCCACAACCAATATTTTCACTGTGTTTCCTGGTAATACAATATCGTACACAGGAAAAAACTTACAGTCAGTCAGTATTATCAATATAACAAGTAATCCTTCACTATATTTAGAAGGCAAGTACTGTTGCGAATTTACATGTTGCTTATAGAATACCAATTTCATTACTTTCTCAAAAAAAGCATACCGTTCACGGTATGCTTTTTATGAGATTGGATAACGTACTGTAATACAAAACTCACCTTGATTAACAGTCGTTCCTGTCGTAGTAATTCGGACAGTAGTAAAATATCTGACAGTGAAAGTACCACTACTTTGTGGTTGTACAGTAATTGTATCAACTACTGTTGCCCCTACTAAAAAATCAACTGTAATCGGGTTGGCTCCCACATCGTATTTCACGTAACCTGAACCATATACTTCTTGCGTGATATTATTTGTATATACAATTTGAGTACCAGCACCTGTAATAGACCAGTCTGTACATACTTGGTCTTGCACAAGTGTTTTATTAGAACAACAAGACAAACTGGAACTTCTCATTCCCATTTTGAACCTCTCCTATTCTGCTATGAAAGTGGATAACGTGTTGTAATACAAAATTCTCCCTGATACGTTCCAGCAGGTGTTGCAGGTAACACAACTTGTATACTATCAAAGCGGCGATACGTAAAAGCAATACTCGTTCCTGGGTTTAATGTTTGTGTATCAATTGTACCCCCAGCAGAATCAAGTACCTCTACAGTAATTGGGCCTGGTCCAACATCATATTTAACAAAACCAGTACCAACTACGTTTTGGTTAATATTATTTGTATAGAGAACATTATCAATTGCTGTTGCAACTACAGTAGCAGACCACGGACTACACACTTTATCTTGCACATAATTTTTATCTGGACAACAAGTTAATGCTGACCCTGAGCACTCACAAGACATAGTTGTTTCCCCTCTCTCTTTTATATTCCCTATATGTGTATGTCCCTCAGAGTCTTTTGCCTGTACTATTCATCTATTTTCAAAAAATATTCAAATGACTAGATAGATTCCGTTTTATTTCTTTTCTTCATATATTTATAGACAAAGATACTAGCAACGATAAGAATAACGCCTCCTAATATCGGTAGCATATATTGCCCAACAACGTCCGCTGCTTTTTCCCAATGAGGACCTAATTTCATTCCAAAATAAACATATAAAGTCGTTAATGGGAACATTGCTACAAATGTATATATACTAAATTTCCATATGTTCATTTTCGCCATACCACACGGAACAGAAATAAGCGTTCGAACTCCTGGCACAAAGCGTCCAACAAATGCTACAACCGGTCCATATTTCTCAAAGAAATCATCTGCTTTTTGAATTTGTTCTTCTTTAATGAAGAAGTATTTCCCGTATTTTATTAATAGAGGACGACCGCCGTAATAACCGAGTGCATATAACGTTAAAGGTCCTGTCGTTCCGCCAAGGGTTCCGGCTAGTACAGCAAGCCAAAAATTCATATCTCCCTCGTACACCCAATAACCAACCATGGGCAAAACTACTTCTGCTGGAATAAATTCAAACGTTAATGCTAACACAACTCCAAAATAAGAAAACTGCTTTAAAAACTCGATTATATCTAAAATAATTTGCTCCATATTTTTAACTCCTATCCTACGTTTACGTTATGCTTTTCTTGTAATTGAACTGGCGCCATTTTTACAATTCGGTTCAAAATAAATAACACAATTCCAATATCATCTAAAATACCGATAAACGGTAAGAAGTCTGGAATTAAATCGAGCGGCATCGCAACATAACCAACTAAAAACGCAATAGATAAAATTTTCTTCTTTATTGAAACCTCTTTTGAAGTGAAAAAGTCAAATAGAAATGGAACAAATCGGCGAACATGAAATACAACTCTTAATCTACTAATAAGTTTTTTCATTTTTATATCTCCTCTCTTTGTATACAAAAAGGACCCTACCAAACATGGTAAGGGTCCTAAAAAAGACAATAAGGGGCCTTTACCATTGCTGGTAAAGGTCTCACTAACAACGGAACGTTGCCAATAAAGCCGAGGGTTTCTCCCTGTAATGACGACTTTACTGTAATAAGTTACTCCCCTTTATAGACAATTTTATACACTCACATTAAAATATTTCGAAGGGCTTGTCAATATATTTTATATCTCAGGCTCTCCCGCTTACTCTTCACTAAAAAAGCAAATAAACGTATAGGAAATTTCTTACTATCTCATAATATACATAATCATTTGTAAGGAAAGGAGAGACTTCATTTGCATACCGTATGGAAAGGTGCACTCTCACTTGGATTATTAAATATAGGAATTAAACTATATAGTGCTGTAGAAGAAAACGATATAAAATTTTTAAGTCTCCATAAAGAATGCTTAACACCTATTAAATATAAAAAATTTGCTCCCGATTGCACGGATGAAGAAATCGATGATACAGATATTGTAAAAGCCTATGAATACGCACCTCATAAATACATTATTATAGATGAAAAAGAATTGGCTGAATTACAAAAAGCTCACGAACCACGCTCCATTCGTATTATATCTTTTGTCCAAAATAACGAAATCGATTCTGTTCTTTATGACCGTTCTTATTTTATAGGCCCTACCCCAGGACATGAAAAATCATATTTATTATTAAAAGAGGCTCTTGAACGTACAAATAAACTTGGGCTTATTCATATTTCTATTAGAAAAAAACAACATTTAGCTATTATCCGTAACTTTGAAGATGGGCTTATGTTACAAACTATTCACTATCCTAATGAAATTCGCGATATAACAAATACACCTAACTTACCAAGTAATGAAAATTATCCTATTCAAAAACAAGAACTCACAGCAGCAATTAATTTAATCCACCACCTTACAAATCCTTTTGAACAAGAAATGTATACAGATGAGTATAAAGAAGCACTTACCGAACTAATCGAAAACAAAATTGAACAACAGGAAAAAACCGAAACAATCTCTCCAACTCCAAACATCATCAATATTATGGAGACATTACAGGCAAGTATTGAACAAGCGAAAATAAAAAGAGAAAATAAAACAGAAAAAGAGGCCAAATAAAATTGGCCTCTTTTTTCTTTAAAGCGGATTACATTTTGGTATCTCAAGTCCAGATGATTGCGCTAATTTTAATAAGTAATAACATTCTTCTCTTGCCATATGATCCGCCATTCTAGCAGATAATGTACTTAATATTTCATTCGATAACTCTAGCTCTTCAACTTCATGGAGAAAATGTGAAAATAATTTTAACTCAAGTGAAACATCTTTTGTAAACTTCTTTAATGCAGGAAAATGATGAAGCTCTGTCCGTAAATACCCTGTCATCTCAACTGCCTTTAAGTAAAATTTTTCAAAGTGCTTCGTGAATTCTTCACTTTTCTCTTTTAATCTTTTTTCAACAAGATCTAGTCCACCAGAAATAGATCCTGCATGACCAGCCGCATCTGTTAACCAAACGAGGTGATAATGTAATTCATGAAAAACAGGCGGAACTTCTCCTTTCTTTAAAAATTCTAACACTGTTATATACTCTTCTACTTCGTTTACCATATGATTGATGAAAGTTGGCGTAAAATGAATAGTGATTTTTCCCTCGAGTTGTTTCTGTATAATACTTAATTTAAACATTCTTATTTCCTTTGCGGCTCGTTCTGCCTCTTTTGAAAATGTAATGAGATTCACATTATGTACTTTATTTAAAAGATTCGTAAATGTTTCAAGAAAATAAGCGGCCTTCTTTATATCCTCTTTTTCCTTCGGAGCTAATGCATCAAGTAAAAATTGCGAATGATCAGTAAGCACCTTTAGCCAAAATTGATGCTCAAACAACGCACTTTCTTCATAATTTCTCTCCACTAAATCCCCTCCTTTTATTCGGCCTTCTCTATCACTTGAAGTTTGTATCCATCTGGGTCTTGTACTACAATACTCTTCTCACTTTTGTTTTCCATATATAAAATTTCATAAAACGCTAGCTTCTTTTTTAACTTCTCTATGTTAGAAATCGAAAATGTTAAACCATCGCATGAATTCGTAACACTCTTCTCTCTTCCTCCTAACATGCGATTCATAACAAAACTAATTCTCGTTGAATCGGCATCATACCAAACACCTGTAATATCTAATTGTGGTCTTTCTGAACTAGGTGTTATTCCTAAAATTCCTTCGTAAAAATACAGAGTTTCCTTTAAGTTCTTTACTTCTAACACAATTAAATTTTTTACATTCTCCACATTCATTCCCCCTGCACTTATTACTTTTTTATATGTGTCATAAAGGCCTATTATGTCTGAATATAATACGTAGTAATGAACATTTAAGGAGGTTTATTCGTGAATAAATATATGAGATCATTCGTGCCCTATCATAGTCCTCTCGATCCTTGTCCTCCTATCGGAAAAAAATATTATTCTACTCCTCCTAATTTATTTTTAGGCTTTCAACCGCCAAACTTACCGCAATTCACGCCAAAAGAAGCACTACAAAAAGGGACTTTATGGCCTGTTTTTTATGACTATTATGAAAATCCTTATAAAAAAGGGCGGTGACTACTGACGTGACTCAATCGCTACCAGAAGAATACTATCAGCTTTTACTGGAGCTTCAAGAACTGGACTTTGTACTAGTTGAACTCACTCTTTATTTAGATACACATCCAGATGACACCGCTGCGATTAATCAATTTAATGATTTTTCCTATAAACGGAGAGTATTAAAACAAAAGATGGAAGAAAAATACGGACCACTCCAACAGTTTGGAAACAGCTATTCTAATGCCCCTTGGGAATGGAGCAAAGGTCCTTGGCCATGGCAAATATAAAGGAGAGAAACTATGTGGATTTATGAAAAGAAATTACAATACCCAGTTAAAGTGGGAACTTGCAATCCAGCACTTGCAAAATTATTAATTGAGCAATACGGCGGTGCAGATGGCGAGTTAGCTGCTGCACTACGTTACTTAAATCAACGTTATACAATTCCTGATAAAGTCATTGGCCTTCTTACTGATATTGGCACAGAAGAATTTGCTCACCTTGAAATGATTGCTACGATGGTTTATAAGCTGACGAAAGATGCGACTCCTGAACAGATGAAGGCAGCTGGTCTTGACCCTCATTACGTCGACCATGACAGCGCTCTTCATTACCATAACGCTGCTGGTGTTCCATTTACTGCAACCTATATACAGGCTAAAGGTGATCCAATTGCCGATCTATACGAGGATATTGCAGCTGAAGAAAAAGCACGCGCAACATATCAATGGCTCATTAACTTATCAGATGATCCAGATATAAATGACAGCCTACGCTTTTTACGTGAACGAGAAATTGTCCATTCACAACGTTTCCGAGAAGCAGTTGAAATTTTAAAAGAAGAACGTGATAAAAAAATATTTTTTTAAAACATGTATCCTAGCGGTATGTGTTTTTTTATGTTAAAAGTTAAATCCTTCCTATTAAACATATAAATAGTATATTTATTCGATTTAATGCATTATTTTTTAATATTTTCAAAATTCCCTATTGCTTTCTAATCATCAGACCTTTAAAATAATAACAGTTACTCGACAAATTATTTGAATTTTCGACAAAAAATACTCATTAGGAGGATTTTCTTTATATGCGTACAACTTTAAAACCAGCGCAAATACTTTCGATTAGTTTATTACTATTCGCAGTTTTCTTCGGTGCTGGTAATATGATTTTCCCGCCCCTTCTTGGTCTTTCTTCCGGAGAAAATATGTGGGTTTCCATTACAGGGTTTATTATTACAGACGTCGGTTTATCTTTACTTGCTATCGTTGCTGTTGCCCTTGCTGGTGGTAGTTTTAACACTTTAGCGAGCCGTGTTCATCCAAAATTCGCAGCAGTATTCGCTATCATTATTTATCTTTCAATCGGCCCACTATTTGTTATTCCACGAACTGGATCTGTATCTTATGAAATCGGGATTGCACCACTTTTCCCAGATCAATGGTATTCTATGTTAGTTTTTAGTGCGATTTTCTTCACAGTCGTTTACTTCTTATCATTAAATCCATCCAAGCTAGTAGATCATATCGGTAAAATATTAACGCCAATTTTACTTGTAATTATTGCAATTATGGCAACAAAAGCGATTCTTTCACCAGGGACGTTTGCAGAACCTATCGGTGACTATAAAGACATCCCGTTTTTCAAAGGATTTCTTGAAGGATTTTTAACGTTAGATGCAATTGGGGCTCTCGTACTATCAACAATTGTTGTAAATGCAATTCGTCAAAATGGTATACAAGAGAAGAAATCTATCGCAAAATATACAATCATTTGCGGAAGTATCGCTGCTCTATTCTTAACAATTGTTTACTTCTTACTCGGTTATATTGGAGCTTCAAACGGAAACTTAGGACAATTCGAAAACGGTGGGCAGCTATTAGCTACTGTTATGTATCAATTCTTTGGGACAAGCGGTAATATTTTATTAAGTATCGCCATTATCTTCGCTTGTTTAACAACGGCAATTGGTGTTGTGAGTGCATTTGCAAATTACTTCACAACAGTGCTAACAAATGTTTCATACAAAAAGCTTGTACTATACGTTTGTATCTTTAGTTTCGTTATTTCAAACTTAGGATTAAGCTTATTAATTAAAATCACATTACCTGTATTAATTATTTTGTACCCAATTACGATCATTTTAGTTTTCGTATCATTTATCGATAAATATACGAAACGTAAACCTTCTGTCTACATTGGAGCGATGATCGCAGCGTTTATTATTAGCTGTATTCATGCACTTGATAATGTGGAAATGATACCAGATTTTATCGCTAATATCGTACACACCATTCCTTTTTATAACTTAGGAATTGGCTGGATCATTCCAGCAATAATCGGTGGTATAATTGGATACTTTATTCCGCAAACAGAAGCTGCAGGTGAAGTTTCTACAAAATAAAAAAAAGAAGCAAGCATGAAATCCATGCTTGCTTCTTTTTCTCTTCACATCGTATGTTTAAAAGTAAATAAATCTTCTTTTGACTGCACAACAGATTGTTCCGCTTCTACTACGTCCTTCTTTATCTCTCCTCCTAATCTTACTTTCAACATCGCCTCTTCTATACTTTTTACAATCATATTTCCTGAAAAAATAGTAAGTCCAAAAAATGTAATCGGAACGAGAGGGATCCACGGATTCACTGTTAATGATCTAAAATAGACTCCAATTAAGCCTGACCATTCATGTGTGTATGATTCTATTTCTTCTATCGGTCCTAAAAACTGAACTGTTCCGCCAAAGAATATTTCTAGTAACCCTAAGTGCAGTAAAATAGTAAGAGTTTGCGTAAACTGCTGAAAAAATACAAGTATAAACGTCATATAGAGATGCGGGAAAATATACTTTATAACAATATGCCTTCTCGATCCACCTAATATGCACGCAGCTTCAATAAATTCTTCGGTTCTCAACTTACGGACTTCCTTCGCAACATACAGTGCAATAACTGGCATCACAAGCATTACAAGTAATAAAACTTGAAACGAAGCCCTTTCAAAAAAGGTTGTTGTTTCCTCTCCACTCCCAAATGCATTTGCAAAGTGAAGAAAAAAGTACGCAATCATAACTGTTGGAATAACTGTAAAACTATCAAAGAAAGCCTCAATTTTTGAAAAACCTCTTTTTACATATGTTCCAAGCACAACACCAAAAAACACACCTATCACCATTCTAAGTGCCGCAATTAAAATAGATATACCAATCGTCCACTTCGCACCTTCAATGACTAAATGTAACAGGTCGTATCCTTTCCGGTCTGTCCCGAGTAAAAATTGTAATGAAGGTGAAAACGGTGGCACTTGTGGATTTTCATCTGCATCATATTGCAATGTAACTTGCCTAATGTGTCCATCATTCCATAACGTATTTCCGATGCTCAAAAGAACTAATATGAGAAGAAACCCAATACTTATCCAAAATCTTTTATCGCGTTTTATATACATCCACATATTATAATCTCTCCTTCATCGCAGTTGGAATGAAATAATGAAACAGCTTGAATAAAATAAATATCGGGATATATATAAGCAGCATACTAACGATGAAAACCTCAACTCTAATACCCTCATACGATTTCAAAAACATAAAAATACCACCCGTATTAAAAATCCATTCTATAATATATAAATTAGATAACATAAAAAAGATATTCGTTTTCGCAAAGAATAATGTACTAAGCAACACATTTCGTAAAATATGACGATTTAAAATATGAAAACGCCCCAGTCCTTTCGCCTTAGCAAATAGTACATAATCTTTTTCTAGTTCATTTTCAAAACGAATCACTACCATTTTTACAAACATAATCGTAGTCGGGATGCTCAAACACAATATTGGCAACCCTCTAATCGACTCGCCTCCAATTGACGCAATTTGAAAAGGTAAAAAACCTGTTTGTTTAAAAAACCATACAACTAAGATTTGTGATACTAAAATAAGAAGAATATCTGGAATGGATTCTAGGAAGATAAGAAATGATTTAATTCGATGTTGTATACGCGGTGAACTACTCATAATTACATAAACAATGCAAAATGCTACAAATAATGAAATGAAAAAAGCAGCCAAAAAAATAATAATCGTTTCTTTATAATGGACGAACAACTGTGGAAATAAAAATTTACCTCTCACATATTGCAAATTGGAAATATCCATTAAGTTCACAAACACTTCTTTTAAAGTCTGTATGTACTTTGATACATCCATCTTAAATCCATAAAATAATTTCGGCAAAGTCCCTAAAATAATAATCCCCAAAATCGAAATAAGAAATTGAATCGTCACTTCCATTCCATTTAGAAAAACTTTTTTGACCACGTTTTCCCTTCTCTCTATATATAATTTACCCCCTAATTTTATTCTTAATTTTCAGAATTGTAAATATTTTAAAGATAAAAAATCACTAGGCTATGATCCTAGTGATTCTTTATGCGCATGCCTCTCTCTTTTCGCAAACGGCATATACAAAGTGTAACATCCAATAAGCGCAGCTATTTCTAATGAAATAATATAGTAAGGATGCGGCCCTAACATATCGAGTAATGAAGCAGTTTCTGGCTTATGAGCTAAAAACATATAATTACCGCCTGTTTTGTAATTTACAAACGAAACAATCGGAATCAATATGTTTAAAAATATCATCGTACGTTTAATAGATTGTAATGTAGGACGATACCCTTCTACCCAAGTCATAAAGAGCGGTGCCCAAATGAGCAATACATGTGCGATGAAATATTCAATGAAACGAAAATGTGGAAAAGTATACTGCAAGTTCGGCGTTAAAATGGCTTGTGATGCACCAATAATTCCTGTAAAAAATACAATCTCATATATGCGATAACTTTTCGTTACAATCATAATCGACGCTAATAATAAACTAATCGTACATAACTCAAACGGTAATGAAGTAGCTAGCTCAAAAATCCCCGCTTTCCACTCCCACATATAGAGCCCAATTTCACTACCTATAAATAAAAATGCAATCGCATATCGAACCGTTATATTCCACTCACTTTGACGCAATAAATCTTGGTATTGATACAGAAAAAATATCCCCACCAACATAATAAATAATATAAGGACGTGTTGTCTTGAGTATGGAATAAACGATTTTAATGGATGCGCACTAAAATAAGCTTCCATCTTCCTTCCTCCTCTCCTTCATACAATATTATTGTAAGAAAGAAACAACGAGTCAATTCATTTGCTTATACTAGGACAACCTCTACCTTACATTTACATATTCATACCTTACAAAACTGTAAGGTTATTGTAAGCTAAAACGATTTGTCAGATTCTTCACCTCTTCTATACTTAATGTAGATACTAAAACGAACGAAAAGGTGATAAATAGATGAAAAAGAAAAATAAAGTGTTAATTACTAGTGTAGTAGCAATTGGAATTGCAGCTGGATCATACTTTGCATTTGCTGGTGGTGGCGGTTCAGAAGTAGCAATGGCATATAGCGGATATAAAGTAACTGAAAAACAAATCCAAAACGCGCAAAAATTTGGTGGCGAAGTTATTCCAAACGGAATTGAAACTATTTCATTCGATCCAACAAAAGGAACATATGAATTAGCTGTAAAAAAAGGCGATGAAGTGAAAAAAGGTCAGCTTCTGTTTAAATACAATGACCCTACTGCTAAACAAGGTGTAACAGAAGCAGAAATGCAAAAGAAAATCGCACAAAAAGAAGTAACGTTGTTTCAAAAACAAATTGATGCAGCGAAACAAAAATTACAAAAAGATAAAAATGCAGGCCTTCCTTCTGAAGCATTAAAAGCATCAGAAGTTGAAGTTGGGCAATTAGAATCACAACTTGAAATGAAAAAGTTTGAAGTTGAAAAAGCTGATGAAATGATTAAAGCAGCAAAAGAAAAAGTAAACACACTTTCTGTAACAAGTCCTGCTGATGGCGTAATTGATGATATCGTGAAAACTGCTGACGAAAAAACAGGTATGAGCGGAATTACTCTTCGTCACGCTGGTCAATTCAAGGTAAAAGGTCAACTTTCTGAATATGAGCTTGCTAGTATGAAAGTTGGGCAAGAAGTAACTGTTTCCTCAAAAACTGTCGCTGGTAAGACTTGGACAGGAAAAGTAACAGAAATCGGTTCTACACCATTAAAGAGCATGGATGAAAATAAAACTGTTTCTAACTATCAATTCACTGTCACATTAGATAATAGTGACGAACTACAAAACGGCTTCCACGTATACGTAACAAGTAAATCTGGCGAAGCAACTGGTACAATTGTTCCGAAAAGCAGTATCGTGAAAAAAGGTGACAAAAATGTTGTCTTCGTTGTAAAAGACGGTAAAGCGAAAGAACAAGCAGTTACTGTTGAATTCGAGACTGATAGCGAATCAAAAGTTTCTGGAGTGAAAAAAGGAGAGGAAGTTATCTCTAAACCTGAAAAAGACTTAAAAGATGGTATGGAGGTTGTCGCCCAGTGATTAACTTAAAAGGCATCACGAAATCCTTCCAAAATGGTGCAGAATCCGTTCAAATATTACACGGAATTGACGTAACACTGAATCAAGGAGAATTCACTTCTATTATGGGACCTTCTGGTTCTGGTAAATCAACATTAATGAACATTATTGGTTGCTTAGATAAACCGACGACGGGTACGTACGAACTAGCTGGACAAAACATTTCAAACATGTCTGAAACAGAACTTGCACATGTTCGTAATAAAGAAATCGGATTCGTATTCCAAAACTTCATGTTATTACCGAGACTTACAGCACTTCAAAATGTAGAGCTACCTCTTATTTACGCTGGAGTTGATAAAAAAGAAAGACGCGAACGCTCATTAGCCGCTTTAACAAAAGTCGGTTTAGCTGATCGCGCTACTCACTTACCAAACGAATTATCCGGTGGTCAAAAGCAACGTGTCGCCGTTGCCCGCGCAATCGTAAATAACCCAAAATTCATTTTAGCCGATGAACCGACGGGAGCACTTGATACGAAAACAAGTACACAAATTATGGACCTCTTTTACGAATTAAATAAACAAGGCTCAACAATCATTATGATTACCCATGACCGTGAAATCGGGGAAGCTGCAGCACGTCAAATTGTAATTCGTGACGGAAATGTCGTCCAAGATTGGAGAGGTTAATTTTGAATACGAGTGAAAATATACGCATGGCCCTTTCCTCTATCTTTGCTCATAAAATGCGTTCCATCTTAACGATGCTAGGTATTATTATCGGTATTAGTGCCATTATTACTATCATTTCAATGGGTGATGGTACAAACGCAAAGTTTAAAAAAGAATTAGGCCAAGGAAAAGATAACGAAGTAACGATTTACTACAACAATCCTGATTACGGAACAGATAGTGCCAAAATCACACCTGATATGCTAAACCGTCTGCAAACTGTACCAGGCGTTAAAGATGTATATCCAGACGTAAGTATGAAAGTAAAAGCATCTGCTGGTTCAAAAGATGTAAATCTTGATTTAAAAGGTGGAACAGGCGCCTTTATGAAAGATTCGAAAATAAAATTAGTTCACGGTCGTGAATTAAATGACAGTGAACTAAACCAAGCAATCCCTGCTGTTATATTAAATGAAGAAGCTTTCAACAAATTATTTAGTGGTTGGGAATCAAACCAATACACAGATATAAAAGGAAAGCCTTATAAAATAGTCGGTGTATACGAAACGAAAAACGACTTTGGAATGCCTATGCCTGAAGGTTATACATCACTTGAAAATGCACCTGTAATTTCAGGAGTAAATGAGTATGACTCCGTAAGATTAACAATGACCTCTCCGACAGAACGTAAAAGTGTAGAAAAACAAGCCGTTTCTGTCTTAAACGAACTGAAAGCTCCTAAATTTGAGCACAAATTCGAAGCACAAGACTTAGGTGAATTTACGAAACAACTAGACGAATCAATCGGTATGATGAAAATGGTATTCGGTGGTATTGCTGCTATCTCCTTACTTGTTGGTGGTATCGGTGTAATGAACATCATGCTCGTATCTGTAACAGAACGTACACGTGAGATTGGTATTCGTAAAGCTCTTGGTGCAACACGTGGTAAAGTATTAACACAATTCTTAATCGAATCTTGTATTTTAACAGGACTTGGTGGTTTCATCGGATTCATGCTCGGTATTTTCTTCGCTTGGATCGTCTCAATCTTTGCTGGATGGCCACTCGTTGTCTCAAAAGAACTTGGACTTCTTGCAGTAGGTATTTCAATGCTGATCGGTATTGCATTCGGACTACTACCAGCTAACAAAGCTGCAAAACTTGATCCAATTGAATGTTTACGATATGAATAAACAAAAACGTAGGAGTTTACACTCCTGCGTTTTTTATTTACCTATTAAATCGAGTTTCTTCTATTATATATGTTTCACGTTACAACTATCATTCTATTACTCTTCATTATTTATAGGTACTAAGGCTATTATCTAATCCTATTATTGCAAAAATACTATGTAACAGACGAAAATCAAGGCGTAATTTTTTCCATACATCGACTGATTTTGTAACAATTATATCGATATTTTATTAAATTTCACCTCGTTTATATGTTTTCACACCTAAAAACATTATCATTTCATAACTATTTTTTCATTCAAACAGTAAAATACATCATTCTCGTAACACTACAGACATTCAAAAGAAACATTACTGTAATATTATTAATGTTACAGTAATTGAAATGCTACTCATTTTGTGTTTTATATGCCCTGATACGCCAAAAAACAACAAGGAAGCGCTATCAGGATATTTATGGAATTGTTACAGAATATTAATGCTCCGTTACGAAAGCTTTGTAATTATATGTTTTTCGCAAATAAGAAAATAATGGTTGCTATAATGAGGTCAACGAAAACAAATGCAATGGAGGCTATTATGAAAAAATTTATGGGTATAGCAACAGCAGCGGTTTTTGGTCTTGGGATTTTCACAACATCTGCTAAAGCAGAAACAATCGTAACGACTGACGTACTAAACGTACGAGAAAACCCAACTACTGAATCAAAAGTTGTAGGAAAATTATTAGATGGATATAAAGTAAATGTTTTACATACAGAAAATGGTTGGTCAAAAGTTCAATTGAATAGCGGTAAAGAAGCTTTCATAAGTGCTGACTATACAAAAGACACTTACTACGTAACAGCAAACGTATTAAACGTACGTGCTGGTGCAAACACAGATTCAGAGATTCTTGGTAAGTTGAAAAAAGATGATATAATCGAAACAACACACCAAGTACAAAATGATTGGATTCAATTTGAATATAACGGAAAAACAGCTTATGTTCATGTTCCTTACTTAACAGGTAAAGCTCCAATTAAAGTTCAGCCAGTAGTTAAAGTTGAAAAAACAACTACAGTTCAAGATACAGCTAAAGTTCGTGAAGCAGTTAAAGCTCAAGAAGTAGCTGAAACTCAAGCAAAAGCTAAGGCCG